>NZ_JBJLRI010000037.1:0-41334 GCF_050871405.1 Kineococcus esterisolvens | reverse complement strand
CCCCCCCCCCCGCCCCCCCCCCCCCCCCCCCCCCCCCCCCCCCCCCCCCCCCCCCCCCCCCCCCCCCCCCCCCCCCCCCCCCCCCCCCCCCCCCCCCCCGCCCCGACGCCCGGAGGACCAGACCGCAGTGGCTGCTCGTCGTCCCGACCCCGCCCCGTCGTCCCGCCGCCCGCAGCGGCCGCAGGGGCGGGGGACCGGCCGTCCCGCCGCGACGCCGCCGCGCCGCCGCCGGGGCCGCCGCGTCCTGGCGTGGCTGGGCGGGCTGTTCGTCGTCGGTGCCGTGCTGGGCGTGGCCGGCTTCGCCACCGCGTACGCGCTGGTGGAGGTGCCGGACGCCAACGAGCTCGCCGACGCGCAGACCAGCACCGTCTACTACTCCGACGGCACCACGCCCATCGGCACCTTCTCCGCCGTCAACCGGCAGAACGTGGACATCGAGCAGGTGCCGGAGGTCGTGCAGCACGCCGTCCTGGCCGCCGAGGACCGCTCCTTCTACGAGAACCGGGGCGTCTCGCCCACCGGCATCGTGCGCGCCCTGTGGAGCAACGTCAGCGAGGGCACCCAGCAGGGCGGCTCGACGATCACCCAGCAGTACGTGAAGAACTACTACCTGTCGTCCGAGCAGACGTACACCCGCAAGGCGAAGGAGTTCTTCCTCGCGCTGAAGATCGACCAGCAGCAGTCCAAGGCGGAGACGCTGGAGGACTACCTCAACACCGTGTACTTCGGCCGGGGCGCGTACGGGATCCAGGCCGCCGCGCAGGCCTACTTCGGGGTGGACGTGGAGCAGCTGAGCGCCTCCCAGGGCGCGCTGCTGGCCGCCGTCCTGAAGGCACCCAGCAACTACGACCCCCGCCAGGACGCCGAGGCGGCCGCCGCCCGCGTCGACTACGTGCTGGACGGCATGGTCGAGGAGGGCTGGCTGACGGCCGAGGAGCGTGCCCGGGCGGGCCTGCCGGAGACGATCGAGCCGGCGCGGGGCAACGAGTTCGAGGGCCCCGCCGGCTACCTGCTGGACACCGTCAAGCGCGAGCTGATCGACACCGTCGGCCTCACCGAGGACGAGGTGCAGCGCGGCGGGTTCCAGATCACCACCACCTTCGACGCGCAGGCGCAGGCCGCGGCCGTCGAGGCCGTGCAGGACCAGCTGCCCTCGACGCTGCCCGACGGCTTCCACGCGGCGCTGTCCGCGATCGACCCCGCCACCGGCGGCGTCGTCGCCATGTACGGCGGGGCGGACTACCTGGAGCGCCAGCGCAACGCCGTCACCCAGGACACCGCCCAGGCGGGCTCCACCTTCAAGCCGTTCACGCTGGTCGCGGCCCTGGAGGAGGGCACCTCGCTGCGCACCACCTACAGCGGCGCCAGCCCGATGACCGTGGACGGCTGGACCCTGGAGAACTTCGGCGACTCCTCCTACGGGCGCATCAACCTGCTGACCGCGACGGCGAACTCGGTGAACACCGTGTACGCGCAGCTCAACGAGGAGGTCGGTCCCGAGGCCACCCGGGACGTCGCCATCCGCGCCGGCTACCCGGCGGCCACCGACGGCCTGCAGGACGAGCACACCACCATCTCCAACGTGCTGGGCACCGCCTCCCCGCACCCCATCGACGTCACCCAGGCCTACGCCACGTTCGCCGCGCAGGGCGTGCGCACCCAGTGGCACACCATCGCCAGCGTCGCCGACGCCGACGGCACCCGCACCTACACCGCCTCCCCGGCGCAGGAGCGCGTCTTCTCCGAGGACGTCGTCGCCGACGCCACCTACGCCATGCAGCAGGTCGTGCAGCAGGGCAGCGGCCGCTACGCGCGCAACCTGGGCCGCCCCGCGGCCGGCAAGACCGGCACCTCCTCGGGCAACACGTCCGCCTGGTTCGCCGGCTACACCCCGCAGCTGGCCGCGTCCGTGGCGCTGTACCAGTCCGGCCCCGACGGCGAGGTGCAGTCGCTGAGCCTGGGCAGCCGCGAGGTCACCGGCGGCTCCTACCCGGTGCGCATCTGGACGGAGTTCATGGACGCCGCGCTGGAGGGCACCGAGGAGCTGGACTTCCCCGACCCCGCCTACGTGGGCTCCTCGCGCGGGTCGTCCTCCTCCTCGTCGTCCTCGTCGTCCTCCTCGACGGCCACCCGCAGCTCCAGCCCCACGGCCACGCAGTCGCCGACCGCCACGGCGACCACCTCCCCCACGGAGGAGGCCTCGCCCACGGGCACCGCCACGGCGACCCCGACCGCCACCTCCACCCCGAGCGCCACGTCCACCTCCGGCTCGAGCGCCACGTCCACCCCCCGGACCACGAGCACGTCGCGGCCCACCGCCACGAGCACGTCCGGCGGCGACGACGTCGAGGAGGACGCCGACAGCGCCGGCGGGTCGCAGGACGCCGACGCGGCCGGCGCCGCCGAGCCGAGCGCGGCGGCCGCTGCCGGCTGACCGCCCGCCGGTCGCGGCCCGGTCGCCGGGCCGACCCGCGGCGGGGCCGCCCGATGGGTCAAGCTGCTGCCGTGAGCACCGGCACCCCCCCGCCCCCGCCCACCGGCACGCCCGAGCAGGGTCCCCCGCTGCCGCCCACCACCGCCGACCCGGTGCTGCGCGCGGCCAGCGAGGTGATCGGCGGGCCCGCGGGCCGGCGCCTGTCCCCGCGCGCGCCGTGGTGGGCGAGGCCCCTGCCGGTGCTGGTGGCGCTGACCTCGGTGCTGGTGGCGGTGGGGGCCGCCACCAAGCACCACTGCCGGGCGCGGGGCTGGAGCACCCCCGACCAGTTCGTGCACGCCTGCTACTCCGACCTGCCGGTCGTCTACACGTCCTCGGGGCTGGCCGAGGGCCTGGGCCCGTACGCGCCCGGGGTATCGCTGGGGCAACCGCCGGTGACGGCGGCGCTGGCCTGGCTGCTGGGCCTCCTCGCGCCCCCGGGCGCCGGCGCGGCCGCGCAGCGCGCCTACTTCGACGCCGGTGCCGTGGTGCTGCTGCTGGCCGCGCTCGTCACCGTCGTCGCGGTGGCCGCCGCCGCGGGCCGTCGCCGGCGCTGGGACGCGCTGCTGGTCGCGCTGAGCCCGCTGCTGGTGCTGTCCGGCCTGGTCTCGCTGGACCTGGCGGGCGTCGCGCTGGCCACCGCGGGGCTGGCGCTGTGGGCGCGGCGGCGCCCGGTGGCCGCGGGTCTGCTGCTGGGGCTGGCCGTGGCGGCCCGCACCTACCCGGTGCTGCTGCTGGTGGCGCTGGCCCTGCTGGCGCTGCGCGCCGGCCGCTGGCGGGCCGCGGGCACGACGCTGGTGGCGGCCGCTGCGGCGTGGGTGGCGGTGAACGCCCCGTTCGCGCTGAGCTCCCCGGACGCCTGGAGCGCGTACCTGCGCGACTTCGCCGGGCGCGCCGCCGGGTACGGCTCGCCGTGGCTGCTGCCGCAGCTGGTGGCGCAGGCCGGCGGGTCGGCCGACGCCGCGGGCCTGCCGCCGGTGGCCGTGACCGCGCTGACGCTGGGCGGCTGGTTCGCGTGGCTGCTGCTGGTGGGGCTGCTGGTGCTGTGGGCGCCGCGGCGCCCGCGGCTGCCGCAGGTGGCGTTCCTGCTGGTGGCGGGCTCCTGCCTGCTGGGCCCGGCGTTCCCGGTGCAGGCCTCGCTGTGGCTGGTGCCGCTGGCGGCGCTGGCGCTGCCGCGCTGGCGCGAGCACCTGCTGTGGTGGGCGGCCGAGGCCGCGTACTTCGGCGCCGTGTGGCTGTTCATCGCCGGGCAGTCCACCCCGGAGCGGGCCCTGACGCCGGAGCTGTACGCGCTGTTCCTGCTGCTGCGCCTGGCGGCGCTGGGGTGGGTGGTCGTCGCGGTGGTGCGCGAGGTGCGCTCGCCGTGGCGCGATCCCGTGCGCGCGGCGGGGCTGGACGACCCCGCCGGCGGCGACCTGGACCGGGCGCCGGACGCGCTGGTGGTGCGGGTGGCCTGACGGCTCGCGCGGGACTTGCGAGGGCCGTCCGGGAAGGGGGGCCGTCGCGGTGTCCCCAGCGCCGCCGCGGGCCGTGCGCGCCGGACCGGCTGTGGACGGCCGCGGCGCGGGGCTCCCCGTGCGGCACGGTGGGTGCTGAGGGACCGGTAGACTGCTGTGGTTCTGCGCTCGCCTGGACGGGCGCGGACGACGCACCGAGACCCTCCTGCCACGGAGAGACCGTGGCCGCCTGAGACCGAAGGAGGTGGGGAATGAGCGCGCGTCAGTACGAGCTCATGGTGATCCTCGACGCGGAGCTGGAGGAGCGCACGGTCAGCCCGTCGCTCGACCGCTTCCTCAACGTGGTCCGCCAGGGTGGTGGCGAGGTCGGCAAGGTCGACATCTGGGGTCGCCGCCGCCTGGCCTACGACATCAAGAAGAAGTCCGAGGGCATCTACGCCGTCGTCGAGCTCAACACCACGCCCGCCGTGGCGCAGGAGCTCGACCGCCAGCTGAACCTCAACGAGGCGGTGCTGCGGACGAAGCTGCTCCGCGCCGAGGCCGCCTGATGGCGGGGGAGACCGTCATCACGCTGGTCGGGAACCTGACCAACGACCCCGAGCTGCGCTTCACCCCGTCCGGGGCTGCCGTGGCCAACTTCACGGTCGCCTCCACCCCCCGCACGTTCGACCGCCAGTCGAACGAGTGGAAGGACGGCGAGACCCTGTTCATGCGCTGCGCCATCTGGCGCGAGGCGGCGGAGAACGTCGCCGAGTCCCTCACGCGCGGCACCCGGGTGGTCGTCACCGGCCGCCTGCAGTCGCGCACCTTCGACACGAAGGAGGGCGAGAAGCGCACCGTCATCGAGATGCAGGTCGACGAGGTCGGCCCCTCGCTGCGCTACGCCACCGCGAAGGTCAACAAGACCTCCCGCGGCGGTGGCGGCGGTGGCGGTTTCGGCGGCGGGAACTCCGGTGGTTTCGGCGGTGGCGGCAACGCCGGCGGCGGCGGCTGGGGCGCGAGCTCCGGCGGCGGCCAGCAGCCGCAGCAGCAGGACGACCCCTGGGCGACCGGTCCCTCGCAGGGCTCCGGCGGCGGCTGGGGCGGCTCGTCCAACGACGACCCGCCGTTCTGACGGACCGCCTCCCCGCAGTCCCTCCAGGCCCGCGGGCCTGACCCTCGGTGCGACGCGACCCCGGTCGTCGAGCACCGAGCACCACGAACGACGTCATCCCGGGGCTGAACCCCGGGCTCTCACGAGAGGGGAGCACCACGATGGCCAAGGTGCCCGTGCGCAAGCCCAAGAAGAAGCAGAACCCGCTCAAGGCAGCCAAGATCGAGAGCGTCGACTACAAGGACACCGCTCTGCTGCGCAAGTTCATCTCCGACCGCGGCAAGATCCGCGCGCGTCGGGTGACGGGCGTCTCCGTGCAGGAGCAGCGTCAGATCGCCAAGGCGATCAAGAACGCTCGTGAGATGGCGCTGCTGCCCTACAGCAGCTCCGCCCGCTGAGGAGGAGGGACGACATGAAGCTCATCCTCACCCACGAGGTGTCCGGCCTCGGCACGCCCGGCGACGTCGTGGAGGTCAAGGACGGCTACGGCCGCAACTTCCTCCTGCCGCGCAACCTGGCCACGCCGTGGACCAAGGGCGGCGAGAAGCAGGTCGAGTCGATCCGCAAGGCCCGCAAGGCCCGCGAGATCGCCAGCCTGGACGACGCCAAGGCCGTCAAGCAGTCGCTGGAGTCCCGCACGGTGGCCTACGCCGCCCGCGCGGGCCAGGGCGGCCGCCTGTTCGGCGCGGTGACGCCGGCCGACGTCGCGCAGGCCGTGACCGCCGCCGGCGGCCCCGCGGTCGACAAGCGCAAGGTCGAGCTGCCCCAGCCGATCCGCACCGTCGGCGTGCACAAGGCGCTCGTGCGCCTGCACCCCGACGTGTCGGCGACCGTCACCATCGACGTCGTCGAGGCTCAGGGCTGAGCGGTTCACCACCGCACCGGGGGCCGGTCCGCGCACCGCGCGGGCCGGCCCCCGGCGCGTCCCGGCCCTGCGCCGAACGGGTGGGCGGCCCTGCAGCGGGCCGCCGCGGGCGCCGATGCCACGGTCGTGCGCGCGCCGAACCTGCCGACCCCGACCCTGCGGGTGCACTGCGTCCTGACCCCGCTGCTCATCGCCCTGTGCGTGAGCCTGCCGAACGGGCCGGCGCGCACCGTCCTCTACACCGTCACGGGTTTCGCCTGTGCCGGGCTCATCGCGCTCGGCACCCGCCGGTACCACCCCCGCGACCCCACCGGGTGGCGGCTCGTCGCGGCCGGGGTGGCGGCGTGGATCCTCGGCGACCTCGTGTACTCCTACACCGAGGTCGTGCTGGGCGCCGAGCCGTTCCCCTCGCTCGCCGACGTCTTCTACCTGGCCGCCTACCCCCTGCTGACGCTGGGCCTGTGGTCGTTCGTGCGCTCGCGCTCCGGGGGCGGCGACCGCGAGGGGGTCATCGACACCGCCATCATCGCCATCGGGTTCGCGCTGCTGAGCTGGATCTTCCTCATGCAGCCCACGCTGGCCGACGGGACCGCCTCCGTGCCGGCGCGCGTCCTGGCCGCGCTGTACCCGGTGGGCGACGTGCTGCTGCTGGCGCTGCTGGTGCGCCTGTTCACCTCCAGCGGCGCCCGCACCGCCTCCTTCCGGCTGCTGGGCGCCGGCGTCCTGCTCATGCTCGTGACCGACAGCGCCTACCAGGTGCAGAGCCTGAACGGCGTCTACTCCGGCATCCTCGACGCCGGGTGGCTCGCGTCGTACGCGTGCGTGGCGGCCGCCGCCCTGCACCCCTCCATGCGGCGGCTGACGGAGGTGGAGTCCACCACCGGCGTGGAGTTCAGCCGCGGCCGCCTGCTCGCGCTGATGTTCGCCAGCCTGCTCTCGCCCGGCACGATGCTGCTGCAGCTCGCCCTCGGGCTCTCGCCGGAGCCGTGGGCCGTGGGGCTCAGCTCCGTGGTCCTGTTCGTGCTCGTCGTGCTGCGCATGTCCGGGCTGCTGACCCGCGTGCAGGAGCAGTCCGAGCAGCTGGCCGCGCTGGCCCGCACCGACGCCCTCACCGGCCTGCCGAACCGCCGCAGCGGCGACGCCGAGCTGCACCGCATGCAGCAGTCGGCCCTCGCCGGCGGGCACCCGCTGTCGGCGGCGATGCTCGACCTGGACCGCTTCAAGAGCTTCAACGACACCTTCGGCCACCCCGCCGGCGACCAGCTGCTCTTGCAGGCCGCGACCGCCTGGGGCGGTGCGCTCGACGGCACCGGGGCGGTCCTGGCCCGCTGGGGCGGGGAGGAGTTCCTCGTGCTGCTGCCAGGGCGGGACCTCGCGGAGGCCGCCGCCGTGGTGGAGGGGTTGCGCCCGCGCACCCCGCTGGCGCAGACGTTCTCGGCGGGCGTGGCCCAGTGGGACCGCACCGAGCCCCTCGCCGACCTGGTGGCCCGCGCCGACGCGGCGCTGTACGAGGCCAAGCACGCCGGTCGCGACCGCGTCGTGACCGCCGCCGGCCCCGGCCCGCGGCCCGCCGACCTCACCCCGCTCCGGTGACCACCCAGGCGCCGGAGCGCTCGCGCCGCACCAGCGTCACCAGCCGCGCCGCCGAGTAGGCGCCCGAGAAGGACACCCACAGCCACACCAGCCCGGCGCGCCCGGGCGGGGCCAGCAGCAGCACCAGCACCGCCAGCGGCGCGTACGCCGCGAGCGTCACCACCCCGGCGCGCGCCAGGTAGCGCCCGTCACCGGCGCCGATGAGCACCCCGTCCAGGACGAAGACCCACCCGGCCACCGGCAGGCACAGGCCCAGCACGACGAGCGCTGCCGCCAGGTCGCCGCGCACCTGCGCCGTGGGCGCGAACAGGCCCGCCACCGGCCAGGAGCAGGCCGCCACGAGGACGCCCAGGACCGCGCCGACCAGCACCCCCCACTGCGAGGTGCGGCGCACGGTGGCGCGCACCGCGTCGACGTCCCCGGCCCCCAGGTCGCGGCCGACCAGCGCCTGCGCGGCGATCGCGAGGGCGTCGAGCGCGAGCGCGGTGGTCGTCCACACCGTCATCGCGACCTGGTGGGCGGCGAGCCCGGAGTCGCCCTGGGCGGCCGCGACGTACGTGGTCAGCAGCAGCGCCACGCGCAGGGTCAGGGTGCGCACCAGCAGCGGGACGCCGGCGCGGGCGCTGCGCAGCACGCCCAGGGGGTGCGGCCGCACCGGCGCCCCCGTGCGCCGCACGCCCCGCGCCACCACCGCCGTCAGCACCAGGGCCATCAGCACCTGCGTGGCGGCGGTGCCTGCCGCCGAGCCGCCGATGCCCCACCCCAGGCCGTGCACGAGCAGGAGGTTGAGCACCGCGTTGAGGCCGGCGCCGGAGGCGGCGACCACCAGCGGCGTGCGGGTGTCCTGCAGGCCCCGCAGCAGGCCGGTGGCGGCCAGCACCACGAGCATCCCGGGCAGCCCCCACAGGCTCACCCGCAGGTAGGTCAGCGCGTGGGGGCGTGCGTCGGCCGAGACGCCCAGGGCGTCCACGAGCGGCCCCGCCGCGGCGGAGACCACCACGGCCGTGACGACCCCCAGCCCCAGCGCCAGCCACACGCCGTCCACGCCGGCGGCCAGCGCCCCGCGCACGTCGCCCGCGCCGAGGCGGCGGGACACCCCGGCGGTGGTGCCGTAGGCGAGGAAGACGAACAGGCTGACGGCCGTGGCGAGCACGGCGCCGGCCACGCCGAGGCCGGCCAGCGGCAGGGTGCCGAGGCTGGCGACGATGGCGGAGTCGGCCAGCAGGAACAGCGGCTCGGCCACCAGGGCACCCAGCGCGGGCACGGCCAACCGGGCGATCTCGGCGTCCCGGGCCCCCACCTTGAGCCCCGGCACGGAACCGTTACCAGACCGCAACCTCACGGTCAGCCCCCCGTCGTTCCGGTGGATTTCTCCTCCACAGCTCGTGGTCGGCATCGTCGCAGGTCAGAGTGGGTGCGCTGAAGCTGGGGTGGACGGATCCGCAGGTTGTCCCCAGGGTTGTCCACCCCCTGTGCACCGCGACCCCCAGTTCGTCCACAGGTTGTCAACCGCCCTGTGCACAGGCTGGTTTGACCGCTGCTCCCCCCGTGCGCCAAGGTGCCGGGACCGCGGTGTCGGACCCTCCCGGTAGACCTCGGTCGACAGCGGTGGAAGCACCGGCGGGCGGCCGCTCCAGCGGCTCGTGGCCGGGTGTCCGGGAAGAGGGGCGCAGCAGCGTGACGACGTTCGACGACGCGCCGGCGAAGCGCGGCGGGTCGGGCGGCTCCCGGCGCGGCGGCGGGGAGCGCGGCAGCGACCGGGGCCCCGAGGTGGGCAGCGAGCCGTTCGAGCGCATGCCCCCCCAGGACATCGCCGCCGAGCAGGGCGTGCTGGGCGGCATGATGCTGTCCAAGGACGCCATCGCCGACGTCGTCGAGGTGCTCAAGGGCGTCGACTTCTACCGCCCCGCCCACGAGCTGATCTACGAGGCGATCCTCGACCTCTACTCCCGCGGCGAGCCCGCCGACCCCGTCACGGTCTCCGCCGAGCTGACCAACCGCGGCGAGCTGGCCCGCGTCGGCGGCACCCCGTACCTGCACGACCTCATCTCCACCGTCCCCACCGCCGCCAACGCCGGCTTCTACGCCCGCATCGTGCGCGAGCGCGCCGTGCTGCGCCGCCTCGTGGAGGCCGGCACCCGCATCGTGCAGATGGGCTACGGCGCCGACGGCATGGACGTCGACGCCATCGTGAACTCCGCCCAGGCCGAGGTGTACGCCGTCACCGAGAAGCGGGTGAAGGAGGACTACGCCGTCCTCGGCGACGTCATCGAGGGCGCCATCGACGAGATCGAGGCCAGCTCCCACCGCGGCGAGGGCATGGTGGGCGTCCCCACCGGCTTCGCCGACCTGGACGGTCTGACCAACGGCCTGCACCCCGGCCAGATGATCGTCATCGCGGCCAGGCCGGCCGTGGGCAAGTCGACGCTGGGACTGGACATCGCCCGCGCCGCCTCCATCAAGCACGGCCTGGCGTCGGTGATCTTCTCGCTGGAGATGGGCCGCAACGAGATCTCCATGCGCCTGCTGTCCGCCGAGGCGCGCATCCCCCTGCAGAACATGCGCAAGGGCACGATGCGCGAGGAGGACTGGACGAAGCTGGCGCGCACCATGGGCGCGATCTCCGAGGCGCCGCTGTACATCGACGACTCCCCGAACATGTCGCTGATGGAGATCCGCTCCAAGTGCCGGCGGCTGAAGCAGCGCGCCGACCTCAAGCTCGTCATCGTCGACTACCTGCAGCTGATGACGTCCGGCAAGCGGGTGGAGAGCCGTCAGCAGGAGGTCTCGGAGTTCTCCCGCGCCCTGAAGCTGCTCGCCAAGGAGCTCGAGGTCCCGGTCATCGCCCTGTCGCAGCTGAACCGCGGCCCGGAGCAGCGCACCGACAAGAAGCCGCAGATGAGCGACCTGCGCGAGTCGGGCTGCCTGACCGCGGACACCCGCGTCCTGCGCGCCGACACGGGCGCGGAGACGACGCTGGAGGAGCTCTTCGCCCTCCAGGCGCGCGACGTGCCGGTGTGGGCGCTGGACGACTCCCTGCGCTACGTGCGCCGCCACCTCACCCACGTGTTCCCCACGGGTGTGAAGCCGGTGTTCCGGTTGCGCCTGGCCTCCGGCAAGGAGGTCCGGGCCACCGCGAACCACCCCTTCCTCACGTACGACGGGTGGAGGCCGCTGGGCGAGCTGGGCGCCGGCGACCGCCTGGCCGTGCCGCGCCACGTGCCGGGGCCGGAGCGGGTGGCGAGCTGGGAGGACGAGCGGGTGCTGCTGCTGGCGCACCTGCTCGACGACTCCCCGGCAGGCGCCGGCCACCGCTTCGAGGGGGCCGCGCTGCCCGACGAGGTGTTCCACCTGCCCAAGCGGCGGATCGCCCTGCTGCTGCGTGAGCTCTGGTCGCGCTGCGGGGGTGCCGAGGTGCGGCCGGCCGGTGACGGCGGTCGCCTGTGGCTGACGGTGCCCAGCCGCGAGCTGGCGGACGGCGTGGCCCGGCTCCTGCTGCGCTTCGGCATCGCCGTGTCGACGTCGGCGGCCGCGGAGGGGGAGGGCCGCTGGACCGTCGACGTCACCGGCAGGGACGAGCAGCGCCGCTTCCTCCAGGAGATCGGGACGAGCGGTGGCGAGGACGGGGCCGGCGCCCGCCTGCTGTCGATCGTCCGCCGTCCCGCCGGCCCCGGCCCGGCCCCGCGGGGGCCCCAGCGCGTCTGGGACGACGTCCGGGCGTTGTTCACCCCGGTGGCGGAGGGCGCCGCGCCGGCCGCGCAACCGCTCGGCGCGATGACCGCGCTGCTCGACGACGCCGACCTGGAGGTCGTGGCCGTCAACGACGTCCTGTGGGACGAGGTCGTGGCGATCGAGGCGGACGGCGAGGAGCAGGTGTTCGACGCGACCGTCGCGGGCGGGCACAACTTCGTCGCGAACGGCATCGCCGTCCACAACTCCATCGAGCAGGACGCCGACATGGTGGTCCTGCTGCACCGCGAGGACATGTACGAGAAGGAGTCCCCGCGCGCCGGTGAGGCCGACTTCATCGTCGCCAAGCACCGCAACGGCCCCACGGACACGATCACCGTCGCCTTCCAGGGGCACTACTCGCGCTTCGTGGACATGGCGACCTGACGGCGGCCGGGGTGGGCGGCGAGTCGGGCGAGGGCGGTGAGCCGGTCTGCTGGCTGCACCTGCTGTGCCCGGGGTGCGGGGCGGTGCGGGACGTCCCGGCGGGCGAGGCGTGCCCCGCGTGCGGTGCGGCGCCGCCTCCGCCAGGATGATCGCGGCAGGGCACGCAAGCGCCAGGAGGACACCGTGGTCGATCTGCGTCGCGTCACCGACGAGCACCTGGGGACAGCGCGTTCGTCCCCGCACGGCCGCAGCGCCGAGCTGCTCGTCCACGACGGGCACCTGCGCCAGACCCTCATCGCCCTGCGGGCGGGGGAGGGCCTCGGGGAGCACAACTCCCCGCAGGCGGCGAGCCTGCACGTGCTGACCGGCCGGGTGCGCGTCTCCGGCGACCACGAGACCGAGGTCTCCACCGGTGAGCTGGTCGTGCTCACCCACCAGCGCCACGCCGTGGCCGCCGTGGAGGACTCCGCGTTCCTGCTGACCACCGTCACCGGCCTGCCGGACGGCGACCCCACGATCTGAGCACGCCCCGGCCCGCGCCGGGTGCCTTCACCGCGCCGGTCGGCTCGCCACCAGCGCGGTCGTCTCGAACTCCTCGTCCGTCACCGTCCGGGCGTCCAGCCCCGCCGCGGCCGCGGCCCGGCGCGCGGTCCCCGCCTGCCGCTCCGCGACCTCCGAGAGCAGCCGGCCGCCCGGCCGCAGCCAGGTCACCGCCCCCGCGAGCACCCGCCGCAGGACCTCCAGCCCGCCCGCGCCGCCGTCCAGGGCGGCGCGCGCCTCGTGCTCGCGAGCCTCCGGCGGCAGCAGCGCCACCTCGGCGCTCGGCACGTACGGCACGTTCGCCACCACCACCTCGAGGTCTCCGCGCAGCGCGGTGGGCAGCGCGTCGAACAGGTCGCCGAGGTGCACGTGCGCACCGGGCAGGTTCACCCGCGCGCACCGCACCGCCGCCGGGTCGACGTCGGCGGCGTGCACCACCACTCCCGGCACCCGCGCGGCCAGCGCCGCCGCCAGGGCGCCCGTGCCGCAGCACAGGTCCACGAGCGTCGCGCCCGGCGCCAGCAGGGGCGCGGCGAGGTCCACGAGGAGTCCGGAGCGCTGCCGGGGCACGAACACGCCCGGTTCGACGCGCAGCCGCAACCCGCGGAACTCCGCCCACCCCAGAACCTGCTCCAGGGGCTCGCCGGCGACGCGGCGGACGGCGAGGGCGTCCAGGTGCGCCGGGGAGGGCGCCGCCTCGCGCAGCAGCGCCGCCTCCCGCTCGGCGAACACGCACCCGGCGGCGCGCAACCACTCGGCGAGGGCGTCGGCGGTCACGGTTCAGGCGCCCCCGGCGAGGAACGCGGTCAGGCCCTCCACGACGACGCGGTGGTCCTCCGCCTCCGGCAGCCCCGACACTGCGACCGACCCGACGCAGCCGACGCCGCGCACCAGCACCGGGAAGGCGCCGCCGTGCGCGGCGTACCGGCCGGTGTCCAGGCGCGAGTCGGTGTCGAAGTGGCCGCCGGCGGCGCGGAAGCGGGTGCCCACCAGGTAGGAGGAACGCCCGTACAGGTCCACGACGGCCATCTTCCGGTCCAGCCACACGTCGTTGTCGGCGGAGGAACCGGGCAGGCCGACGTGGAAGAGGCGCTGAGCGCCCCGGCGCACCGCGATCGCCACCGGCAGGTCGAGGGACACGGCGCGCTCGGCCAGGAAGGTGCCCACCCGCCACGCGATGAGGTTCTCGAAGGCGTCGAAGACGAGGTCGGTCTCCTGCGCCTCCAGTTCGGCGAGCAGGGCGGTGTGGTCGTCGGTCATCGGGTCTCCTCCGGGCCGGGGGTCAGCGGCGGGCGGCGAGGGCGGCGGCGCCGGCGAGGACGACGAGGCCGCGCCGCGCGTGGTGTGCACGCTCCCAGCGGGCCCGGCCCTCCCGCCACCCGGGGACCTCCTGCTGCGGGGCCCAGGTGCGCAGCTGCCGGTTGAACGGCACGTGCACGCGCACGGTGAGCGCGATCGCCCCCGCCACGGCGGCCACCGACACCGCCCGCCAGGCCGCGGCGGCCGGGTCGCGCCGCGCCAGGGCGCCCACCGCGAGGAGCCCGGAGCCCATCGACGCCACCGACAGCGCGGGGGCCAGGCGGCGCATCACGGCGTCGGCGCGCTGCTGGTGGGGCACGTACTGCGCGAAATCCGCCGTGCGCCGGTGCCGCCCGGCGGGGTCGGGGACGATCGCCGCCACGAGGACGGCGGTGAGGACGTCGTGGGCGCGGGCCGGCGGGGAGGTCACGAGGTGATCCTGCCGGAACGGCGGCGCGCCGGTGGGGCGATCACCACCCGGGGCGCGTGCCCGCCGGTGCTGAGGGCGGCCAGGCCGGTGAGGTCGCCGGCGGCGTGGTCGAGCACCGCCCGCACGAGCTCCCGCCCGGCCCGCGCGGCGGCCCACCGCCCGTGCAGCCACCCGCCGAGCCGTTGTCATCTCCCAGGACATCGGTGACGGTGCCGCATCAGGACATCGGTGACACCGCGGCCGGTCCTGGTGGTGACACTCCCCCGGCTCCTCGGATCTGCCGGTGGAAGGCGTGCCTGACTGCCGGCGGGTCAGCCGCCGACGTCACGGTCATGCCGGTCTCCGGGTGGTGGTGCTGATGGCCGGGGCGCCAGCGGGTGCGTCAGCGTGAAGCGGGCTGCGCCGACTCCGCGCCCTCGATCGTTTCGGCGGCCTCGTCCGGCACCCAGCGCAGGACGTCGCCGGGCTGGCAGTCCAGCACCCGGCAGATCGCATCCAGGGTGCTGAACCGCACCGCCTTGGCCCGACCGTTCTTCAAGACGGCCACGTTGGCCGGGGACAAGCCGATCCGGCGGGAGAACTCACCCACCGGCATCTTCCGCTTGGCCAGCATGACGTCGAGGTCGACGATCACGGCCATCAGACGACCGCGGCCATCTCGCTGGAGAGCACCGTCGCTGAGCGCAGCAGGGCCCGCATCACGATCATCAGCAGCACGAAGCTCACCCCGCCGACCAGGGAAGCGGCCTGCAGCAGCAGCGCCGGCGGCCCACCGACGCCGACCCAGCTGATCAGGTGCGTCAGCGTGGCGACGATCACGACCGTGGCCACCGCCGCGGCGGCGATGATCACATCGACCCAGCGGAGGGCCGCCGGGTCGAAGATGCGCCGGTCCTGCACCAGCGACAGCAGCACCCACACCGCCACCACCGCAGCCTGCACGCAAGCCAGCACCACGATCGCGGCGATCGTGTACGGCACCGCCAAACCGGCCAGCTCCGGGTGGGCATCGGCCGACTGCCAGGCCGCGACGGGTACGTAGACGGCCTGGCCGATCAGGGCACCCAGGCCGAGCAGGACGATGCAGATCCGCAACGCGCGGATGACGATAATGCTCATCTATCGATAGTCGCTCGGCATTAATCGAAAGTCAATAGGTCGCCAGGGTGGTGCGCGCGGCTGGAGGCCGTACCGGTGCCGGCCCAGGAGGTCCGCGCCCCTTGCGCGCCTTCACGGTCACGGCGCGTTGAGTGCGCGATCTTGAGCAGCCGTCGGCGTCCGCTCGTGTCGGTGACCACGCGGCCGCGCGTCGAGCGCCGCGACCGGTTCAGTGTTCCCGCAATGTCAGCGTCAGGACCACCTCCGCACGCCGCGCGCTGCCACGGGCGCTCCGCTCGACAGGTGCCCCCACGGTGGAGGACGCCTGCCCGGCGAGGCTGCCGGGGATGTCCGGCCGGACCCACCACCCGTCGAACGGCCGGAGCAGCCCCCAGTCGTCCGGATAGCGGCGCGGCGGCGGCAGGTCGGAGCCAGTCCCTCGCACGCGCACGGATGCTCCGACGGAGAAGCGCGCTCTGCTGGCCATGCAGCACAGGCTGCCCGACGGGTCCAGCTCGTGCCGACGCTGAGCTTGCTCGGCAGTTCGCGCGGCCGGGAGGTGCGCTCGTCATGGCGCTGGCCAGGACGCCCCGCGACCACCCCCACCTGCCGATCTCAGGGCGGTGAGTCCCCTGGGGTGGTGTAACTGAGGGCAACCTTCCCCGCCGTGGCAGGTGCGCCCACACCTCCACGTTGAACCCCGGGGACGGTGTCGTCATAGACCAGGCGAGGCGGGTGGAAGCGGCGTGGCGGCGCTGTACCCCGATGAGAGTGCCCCCCAGGGGGACGACGACGGAGTCGCCACTGCCCTCGTTGGTGCGGACCTGCCAGGTCGGGCGCGGTACCTGTGGCCACGGTGCGCCGTAGCCGGTCAGCAGGGACACGGTGACCATCCCGCGCTCAGCGGCGGCAGCGTAGGAGCCCGGCGCAGCCCACTCGATGTCGGCGGGCGCGTACGAGACGCTCAAGGTCACGTTGGCCCCCGGCGGGATGGCCCGACGCGGAGGGCGTTCCTCGAAGGGGTGCACGACGAAGTACTCGGTCAGTCCGTGGTCCTCGATGAGGCTGGGCAGGGTGGGGGGCTCGAAGCCCAACCAGTCCCGGAAGCTGGCCTGGGAGGCGGGTTGCCAGGCTTCGGCGAGGGTGTCCGGCGGACGGTTGTAGCCGCGGCGGCTGCGTCCGCGCATGGGCAGCAGGGAGTCCAGGATGTGCACCGCTTGCGGTGGCAAGGGCAGGCCGGTGAGGGGCTCGTTCCAGACCTCGTCGTCGGTCAGCTCCGTCATGGGTTCGACGATGCCAGCGCCAGAGCGTTACCCGCTCCCTCCTGGGCAGAGGAGACGGCCCAGGTACCGGACGATCTACCGGTCATCCCGCGATCCGCGCGTGATCACGTGTGGTGCGTCGGCAACGGCGGACCCCGGGGCCGACGGCTGCTCGACTCCGTGACCGTCACCGAAGTCCTGACACGTCAACTGTCACCGATGTCCTGATGCAGGACTGTCACCGATGTCCCGAGACATCACGCACCCGCCGAGCCGTCCCGGGGCGCCCGGCACCCGGTCGGTGCCGCCCGGCCGCGACGACCGCCCGGCAGGACGAACCCCCTCGGGGCAAAACCGTCGCGCCGGCGCCCGGCGGTGGGCACACTCCGGGTGTGCGTCGCATCACGTCGGAGGCCGAGCTGCGGGAACTCGTCGGGGAGCCGCTGCCGCAGGCCCTCGCCAAGGAGCGCGCCCGCCTGCACGAGCTGGACCGGCAGTGGCTGGCCGCCTCCCCGTTCTGCCTGATCGCCACCTCCGGCGCCGACGGCACCTGCGACGTCTCCCCGAAGGGCGACCCTCCCGGGTTCACGCTCGTCCTCGACGAGACCACCGTCGCGATCCCGGAACGGCCCGGCAACCGCCGCGTCGACGGGTTCCGCAACGTCCTCGCCAACCCGCACGTCGGCCTGGTCCACTTCGTGCCCGGTCGCGGGGACACGCTGCGCATCAACGGCCGCGCCCACCTCGTGCGCGACGCGCCGTTCTTCGAGCGGATGGAGGTGCGCGGGCACCGGCCGCTCCTGGCCCTCGTGGTGGAGGTCGAGCAGGTCTTCCACCACTGCTCGAAGGCGTTCCTGCGCTCGCGGCTGTGGGAGGAGGAGACCTGGGCGCCGGACGCGGTGCCGTCCCGGGCCGTGCTCGCCCGCGCGCTGGAGCGGCCGGGCGAGGCGCTGGAGGACCTGGAGCGCCACTACGGCCCCGACTACGCCGCCGGTCTCTACCGCACCTCCTGAGCGCGCCGGTGCGACGAGCACCGCCGGCGACCGGGCGCGCCCCGCCCGGCCTCGACCTGGAGCCCCACCGTGCCCGACCCCGCCTCCCACGAGCCCGCCGCGACCCCCGGCGCCGCTCCCGCCGCGACCCCCGGCGGGAGCCGGGGCGGTGCCGTCCTGGTCGCGGCGCTGGCCGTCGACTCGCTGGGCAACGGGCTGTTCCTGCCGCTGTCGCTGGTGTTCTTCCTCGAGCTGACCGAGGTGCCGCTGGCGCTGCTGGGCGTGCTGCTGACGGCCGCGAACGCGCTGGCGCTGCCGGTGCCGCTGTGGGCGGGCGCGCTGGCCGACCGCGTCGGCGCCCTGCCGGTCGTCGTCGGCGCGCAGGCGCTGCAGGCCGCCGGGTTCCTCGCCCACGCGCACGTGGACGGCCCGGTGGGGGTCTTCTGGGCGGCCGCGCTCGTGGCGGTGGGGGTGCGGTTCTTCTGGTCGTCGGTGTTCACCGCGCTCGCCGACCACGCCGACGGGGGCGGCCGGTGGGCGGCGGACACGTGGTTCTCGGTGGCGAACGGCGCCCGCACCGCCGGGCTGGCCGGCGGGGGCCTCGTCACCGGCGTCGTCGTCGCCGACGGCCGCGCGGGCACCTACGTGGTCGTCGCCCACGCGGCCGCCGCCTGCTTCGCCTCGGCGGCGGTGCTCATCGCCGCCTTCGTGCGCGCTCCCCGCCCGGCGGGCGCGCGGCCGGCGGACCGGGCCGGGGGCCTGCGCGGCGGGTACGCGGCGCTGCTGCGCGACCGGCCCTTCCTGGCGCTGGTGGGGCTGAACACGGTCTTCGCCCTGGCCAGCGTGCTGCTCGGTCTGGCGCTGCCGACCGTGGTGCGCGAGGACCTGCGCGCAGCGCCCTGGCTGACCGGGGCGGTGCTGGCCGGCAACGCCCTGCTCGTGGCCGTGCTGTCCGTGCCCGTGGGGGCGCGCCTGCCCCGGCACCGCCGCACGAGGGTGGTGGCGCTGGCCGCGGCGCTGTGGACGGCGTGGGCGCTGGCGATGGCGGTGCTCGGCCCCGGCACCCCGGGCCTCGCCGTCGCCCTCGCGGCGGCGACCCTGCTGTTCACCGCCGCCGAGCTGCTGCACGCCCCCGCGTCCACCGCGCTGGCCGCCGCGGCGGCCCCGGCGCACGCGCGCGGCCGGTACCTGGCGAGCTTCCAGTACTCCTTCGCCTTCGCCTCGATCGCGGCGCCGGCGTTCTTCACCACCCTCTTCGCCGTCGGCACCGCAGCGCCCTGGCTGGTCCTCGCCGCCCTCAGCGCGGCCGGCGGCGGGGGAGTGCTCCTCCTCGAGCGGGTGCTGCCGCGCCGGGCCGTGCACCACGGCGCGGGGACGGGCGCGCGGGAGTAGGGCAGCGCCCGGTCCACCGCGCTGCGGCCTCAGCCGAGCCGGCCGTCGGGCAGCGCGGCGGCGCGGCGCTCCACCTCCCGCAGCTGCGCCGGGGTGAACTCGCCGAACGGCTCGGCGGCCACCCCGGGGCGGCCCCGGCCCCACGTGCCGACGACGGCGCCGCCGTGCACGACGGTGCCGCGGAAGACGCCGTTGCCGCCGGGCACGACGCGCTGGGCGTGCTCGGGCGGCAGGACGTGGGAGCGGTCGGCGTAGCCGAGGAGGAACTCGTCGAAGCCGGGCAGCAGGTGCAGGGCGGCGGCCTCGCCGCGGTGCGCGGCGACGAGGTCCCCCAGGGCGGGGTCGTGCAGCAGCTCCACCCCGCCGACGTCCACCGCGGCCAGCTCGCCGCGCACGGCGGCCACGCCGCGACGGGCCGCAGTGACCGGCAGCCCCGCCCAGCGGGCCAGGTCGGCGACCGTGGCGGGGCCGTGGGAGAGGAGGAACCGGCGGGCGATCTCCGCGAGCGCCTCGTCCCCGTCGAGGACGCGCGGTGCGCTCACGTGCTCGGCGAGCAGCACGAACTCCTGCTCGCCGCCGCGCAGCGGCCCCAGGCACAGCACGCCGCTCAACGACAGGTGCAGCAGCAGGTGGTAGCCGCGCCCGGCGGCGGTGCTCTGCCCCGCGGCCTCGAACGCGGTGAGCAGCTCGGCGCGCGAGGCGCCGCGGCCGCCGCCGAGGAGGCCCTCGGCGGCGGTGCGGGCGGCGCGCACGTCGTCGTCGCCGATGCCGAGGCCGGCGCGGCGGGTCGCGGTGGAGCGCAGCACGCGCGGCGCGCACAGGGCCAGCACCCACGGCAGGTCGGCGGCGGGCAGCAGGTGCAGGGTGCCGCGCAGCGGCCAGGACCGCACGACCCGCCCGGCGTCCAGGGCGGCGGCCAGCCCCGCAGCGCCCGGCGCGGTGCGCAGCGCGACGGCGGTGGCGGCGGCGCGCAGGTCCTGCGCCTGCACGCACGTCAGGTGTTCGACGACCTGCGCCGCGCCCGGCAGCGGCGGCACGACCCGCTGGGCGACGAGCCGCCACAGCCCGACCTCGCTCGCGCTCGTCGGCACGGTCCCCACCCTCTCAGCGCAGCAGGTTCAGCGCAGCAGGTTCAGCGCGGACAGCGCCGAGGCGCCCAGCACGACGTTCTCGAACCGCTCGCGGTTCAGCCTGCCCACGACCCACCGGCCCACGAGGGCGCCGGCGACGACGGCGGGCACCAGCAGCAGGTCCAGCCGCAGCGACTCGGCGGTGATGAGCCCCAGCCCGGCGCTGAACGGCAGCTTGAACACGTTGAGGATGAAGAAGAACCACGCGCCGGTGCCCAGGAACGACATGACGCCCAGCCCCATGGTGAACAGGTAGATCGACATGGGGGCGCCGCCGGCGTTGGCGACCATGGTGCAGAACCCCGCCAGCAGCCCGAAGGCCGCGGCGACGAGGCGTCGCCGGCCGGGGGAGGCGGGCACGAGGTCGCCGCCGCGCCGGCGCAGGCGGTGCCGCCGGAGCAGGTGCAGGGCCACGAGCAGCAGGAGGACCCCGCCGATGGAGCGGCGCATCACCGTGTCGTCGACGGCGCCGACGAACCAGGCGCCCGCGAGGACGCCGACGACGACGCTGGGCAGCAGCCGCAGCAGCAGCCCCCAGTCGGCGTGCCGGCGGTAGGCGGCGACGGCGAACAGGTCGCCGACGATGAGCAGCGGGAGGATCGCGCCGGTGGACTCCTTCGCCGGCAGCACCGAGGCGAAGATCGCCACCGCGACGGTCGCGGCGCCCCCGACGGCGGTCTTGGCGAAGCCGATGACCAGGGCGGCGACGACGAGCAGGACGAGGCCGGTGGTGCTCACGTCCACGGGGCGTCCCGGCGCTGGGGCGGTGTCACCGCGCGAGGGTAGCTGTCGGTGGTCCCGGGCAGACTCGTGCGGTGTCCTCCTCCGGTGCGTCCCCGGTGCGCTCGCGCCCGGACCCGACCCGCCCGGCCGTGCTGCACCTGGACCTGGACGCCTTCTTCGCCGCGGTGGAGCAGCGCGACAAGCCCTCCCTGCGGGGGCGGCCGGTGGTGGTCGGCGGCACCGGCGGTCGCGGGGTGGTGGCCACGGCCAGCTACGAGGCGCGGGTCTTCGGGGTGGGCTCGGCGATGCCGACGGCGCAGGCGCGGCGCGCGTGCCCGAACGCCGCGTACCTCTCCGGGCGCTTCGAGGCGTACCGGGTGGTGTCGGAGCAGGTGATGGCGCTGGCGCGCGAGCTGTCGCCGCTGGTGGAGCCGGTGTCGATGGACGAGGCGTACGTGGACCTGTCGGCCGCGCACGAGGGCCTGGACGTCGCGGCGGTGACCGCGGTGGCGGAGGGGTTCCGCGCGGCGGTGCGCGAGCGCACCGGGCTGACGGTGTCGGTGGGGGCCGGGCCCAGCAAGCTGGTGGCGAAGATCGCCTCGGACCTGCGCAAGCCGGACGCCCTGGTGGTGGTGCCGCCGGACGGGCAGCGGGAGCTGCTGGACCCGCTGAGCGTGCGCAAGCTGCCCGGCGTGGGTGCGGTCACGGGTGACCGGCTGGTGCGCAGCGGGCTGCGCACGGTGGGGGACCTGGCGGCCGCGGACGAGGGGGAGCTGGTGCGGATGCTGGGCCGGGCGCACGGCACGGGCCTGCTGGCGTTCGCGCGCGGGGTGGACCCGCGGCCGGTGGTCGGCGAGCGGGAGGCGAAGTCGGTCTCGGCGGAGCAGACGTTCGGCACCGACCTCACCGACCGGCGGGACCTGGCCGAGCGCACCCGCCGGACGGCGGAGCGGGTCGCGGGCCGGCTGGTGGCGGCGGGCGTGTCGGGCCGCACGGTGACGCTGAAGGTGCGCCGCTACGACTTCACGACGCTGAACCGCTCCCGGACCCTGCCGCACGCCACGAGCTCGGCGCGCGAGATCGCTGCGCACGCCGTGGAGCTGCTGGAGGGGGTGGACGTCGCCGACGGGGTGCGGCTGCTGGGGGTGGGGGTCTCGGGGCTGTCGGGGTTCGCGCAGACCGACCTGCTGGCGGACCTGCTGGGCCCGGTGGACGAGCCCGAGCCCGAGGAGCCGCCGCCGGGCGCGCTGGTGCCGGGCGGTTCTGCGCACCCGTACGGACCGCCCGCGCGGCCCGGGTGGCTGCCGGGCCAGGACGTGGAGCACGCCGAGCACGGCCCGGGGTGGGTGCAGGGCTCGGGGGTGGGCCGGGTGACGGTGCGCTTCGAGGGCCCGCACACCCCGCCGGGGCGGATCCGCACCTTCCGCGACGACGACCCGGACCTGCTGCCGGCGGGCCCGCCGGTGTTCGACCCGCGGCGGTGGGCGGCGCAGCGGGACGCCGCCGCCCGGACGGCGTCGTGACGGCGCCGCCCGGGCACCCGGCCGAGCTCGCGCTGGACGTGCCCGGCGGCCTGCCGGCGGACCCGTTGCGCCGGTTCCTGGTGGCGCACGCCGTGCCGGGCGCCGAGCGGTTCGACGCGGCCACCGGCACCCACGAGCGGGTGGTGCCCACCGCCGCCGGACCGGTCGCCGCCGCGGTGGTGCTGGGAGCCGGGGAGCGCTGCGAGCGGGTGCTGGTGCGGGCCCCGGCGCCGGTGCTGGGCGAGGTGGCGGGGCTGGTGCGCCGCTGGCTGGACCTGGACGGCGGGGTCGCCGCGGCCGAGGCCCACCTGCGCGCCGACCCCTCGCTGGCCGCGCTGGTGGCGGCCCGCCCGGGGCTGCGGGTGCCGCGGTCGGTGTCGGGCGCGGAGACGGCGCTGCTGACGGTGCTGGGGCAGCAGGTGTCGCTGGCGGCGGCCCGCACGTTCGCCGGCCGGCTCGTCGCGGCGCACGGCCGCCCCGCCGGGGAGGGCTTGCTCGCCTTCCCGGACCCGGGGGCGCTGGCGGCTGCCGGTCCCGACGCGCTGCGCGCGGTCACGGGCCTGACGGGGGCGCGCTCGCGGGCCCTGCACGCGCTGGCCGAGCTGCTGGCCGGCGGGCTGGACCTGGACGCGGCCCGGGAGGCGGGCGAGGGGCCGGCAGCGCGGGAGCGGCTGCTGGAGGTGCGGGGCGTCGGCCCGTGGACGGCCGACTGCGTGGCGCTGCGGGTGCTGGGTGAGGACGACGCCTTCCTGCCCGGCGACCTGGTGCTGCGGGCCGCGATGGGCAGGGTGTCCCCGGCGCAGGCGCTGGCGCGCGCGCAGGGGTGGCGGCCGTGGCGCGGCTACGCGCTGCTGCACCTGTGGACGGCGCACGCCTTCGCCGGCGTCACCGGGGGGTGACGGTGAGTGGGTGCGGCGGTGCTGGGTAGCGTGCGGGACGTGCAGCACGCCCAGGGGACCGTGGTCGTGACGGGTGGCAGCCGGGGCATCGGCGCCGCCGTCGTGCAGGCGCTGGCGGCGCGGGGGGTGCCGACCTGCTTCAGCTACGTCACGCGCCGCGAGGCCGCCGAGGTCGTCGCCGAGCAGGCCGCCGAGCTCGGCACGCCCGTGAAGGCGGTGCGCGCCGACGTCTCCTCCGAGGCGGACGTGCGGCGCCTGTTCGCCGAGGCGGAGCAGCTGGGCCCCGTGACGGGCCTGGTGAACAACGCCGGGGTCAACGCCCCCCAGGCGCGGGTCGTGGACATCGACGTCGCGCGCGTCCGCCGCCTGATGGAGGTCAACGTCGTCGGCGCGTTCCTGTGCGCGCGCGAGGCCGTGACCCGCATGGCCAGGAGCGGCGGTGGCGTCGTCGTCAACGTCTCCTCGCGCGCCGCGGTGCTCGGCAGCGCCGGCGAGTACGTGGACTACGCCGCCTCCAAGGCCGCCGTCGACGCCCTCACCGTGGGTCTGGCGCGCGAGGTCGCCGAGCAGGGCATCCGGGTCGTGGGGGTGCGCCCGGGCCTGATCCGCACCGACATCCACGCCTCCGCCGGCGACCCCGGGCGGGTGGAGCGGCTGCAGCGCAGCGTGCCGATGGGCCGCGGCGGGGAGGCCTCCGAGGTCGCCGAGGCCGTCGTGTGGCTGCTGTCGGACGCCGCCTCCTACGTGACCGGCACGACGCTGGACGTCAGCGGCGGGCGGTAGGGCACCGCTGCCCCGGCACCGCTGCCTTGGCGTCGCGGCGCCCCGGCGGGCACCATCGGGTCGGACCGCCGCCACGGGGCGTGCGGACGGCGTGGCGGGACGGGGGTGCGGGCGGGTGGAGGAGCGTGCGGCGCTGCGGCGTGAGGACCCGGTGGACAGCCCCCCGCCGCGGCCGTTCGTGACGCACCCGGTGCGCGCTGACGACGCCGGGCCGGGTGGTGCGCGCGGTTGCGAGCACTGCGGCCGGTACGCGGGTGGCGGCGCCCTGGACGCCGACGTGGTGCGCGCGGTGCTGCGCAACACCACCGCACTGGTGTGCATCCTCGACGCCGAGGGGCGCATCGAGCTGTTCAACCGCGCCTGCGAGGAGCTGACGGGCTTCACCGCCGACGAGGTCGTCGGGCGCGGGGTGTGGGAGGCCCTCGTGGTCCTGCCCGAGCAGCACCGGGCCCGCTCGGACATCGAGGAGATGGCTGCCGGCCCGGCCGGCGCGGTGGCCGAGGGGACCTGGCGGGACCGCTGGGGGCGCACCCACCTGATCGCCTGGCACAACACCCCCCTGCCCGACCGCGACGGCGGTCCGCACCGCATGGTCTGCGTGGGCGTGGACATCACGGAGCAGCGCCGCGCCGAGCTGCGCCTGCACGAGCTGGCCCGCACCGACGTCCTCACCGGCGCGCTGAACCGGCGTGCGCTCTTCGAGCGGCTGCGCACCGCGCTGGAGCCCGGCGGCGACGGGTGCGGGTTGCTGTACTGCGACCTGGACGGCTTCAAGACGGTCAACGACGAGCTGGGCCACGTCGCGGGGGACCAGCTGCTGACCGAGGTGGCCCGCCGCGTGCGCGAGGCGGTGCGCCCCGGCGACCTGCTGGCCCGCCCGGGCGGCGACGAGTTCGTCGTGCTGTGCCCGGGCGTCACGCCGGCGGAGCTGGACGAGCTGGCCGGGCGCGTGCAGCGGGCCGTGGCCGCACCGTTCGAGCTGACCGGGGGCACCGGCCGGGTGGGGGTCAGCGTCGGCGCGCACCTCGCCGCCCCGGGGGCCTCGCCCGACGAGGCGCTCGGCGCCGCGGACCGGTCCATGTACGGGGTCAAGCAGGTCCGCCGCTCCGAGCGGGCGCGCCCCGCGCCGTAGGTCCCGCTCGTGCCGTGCGCTCAGCGGCCGCGGTGCGCGACCGGCCCGGGGCCCAGCAGCTCCGGGCGCGCCAGCACGACGTCCCGGAACGCCGCGGCCACCCGCGGCAGCTCCTCGTCGCGCCACACCAGCCCCACGGTCCGCGACGTGGACGGCCCGGCCAGGGGCCGTTCGACGACGTCCGGGCGCGGGTCGCCGGGCGCCGGCAGCAGCGCCACGCCCAGGCCGGCGGCGACCAGCCCCCGCACGGTGTCGGCGTCCTGCCCCTCGAACGCGACCCGCGGCACGACCCCCGCCTCGGCGAACATCGCGTCGGCGGTCTCGCGCAGCCCGTAGCCGTGCTCGAACAGCACGAAGTCCTCGCCGGCGACGTCACCCAGGGCCAGCCGGTCCCGCCCGGCGAGCGGGTGCTCGGCGGGCAGGGCCAGCACGAGGGGCTGCTCGAGCAGCGGCCGGGTGCGCCAGGCCGTCCCGCGCGGCAGGGGCGAGGTGAGCAGCAGGTCGACGTGCCCGTCGGCCAGCTGCGCCAGCAGCGTGCCGGCGGAGTCCTGGGTGAGCTGGAAGCGGGCGGCGGGGTGCTCCTGGCGGAACGCCCGCACGAGCGCCGGAACGGCCGCCGCCCCGAGGGTGTGCAGGAACCCCAGCGCGACGCGGCCGGTGTCGGGGGAGTCGTCCTCCCGCACCGCCCGCACGCCGCGCTCCACCTCGCCCAGCGCCCGCCGGGCGGCGTCGGAGAGCGCGCGCCCGGCGGCCGTCAGCCGCACCCCGCGCCCGTGCGGGACGAGCAGCGGCACGCCCACCGCGTCCTGCACGCGGGCCAGCGCACGGCTGACAGTGGGCTGCCCCAGCCGCAGCTCCTGCGCCGCACGGGTGACGTGCCCGTGGTCGGCGACGGTCACCAGCACCCGCAGCGGGCCCGCGAGGGCCTGCACCACCCCGTCGACGTCCTCCACCCCACCAGGATGCATGAGTTCTCCCCTTCCCATGCATTGGACGCATGGGAAGGGCGTTCCTACCGTCGGGACGGTGAGCGTGACCAGCCGCCCGGGCACCGTCGTGGACACCGGGCACGCCCCCGGCAGCCCCGGGCACCGCCGCGTCGTCGCAGCCCTGTTCGCCGCCGGCGTCGCCACCTTCGCCCAGCTGTACTCCGTGCAGGCGGTCCTGCCCGCGCTCGCCACCGGCCTGGACGTCACGGCCGCGCACGCCGCGCTGGGGGTGTCGGTGGCCACCGGGGCGCTGGCGGTGTCCGTGGTGGGCTGGAGCGCGCTGGCCGACCGCGTCGGCCGGGTGCCGGTGATGGCCGCCTCCGTCCTGCTCGCCACCGCGCTGGGCCTGGCGGTGCCGTGGTCGCCGGGCCTGGGCGCCCTGCTGGCGCTGCGGGCGGTGCAGGGCGCCGCCCTGGGCGGGCTGCCCGCCGTGGCGATGGCCTACCTCGCCGAGGAGCTGGCCGCCGGGCAGGTGGCCCGCGCCGCCGCCGCCTACGTCGCCGGCACCTCCCTGGGCGGGCTGGCCGGGCGGGTGGCGTCCGCCCTGGTGGCCGACCCGGCCGGCTGGCGGTGGGGCGTGGCGGCCGTCGCGGTCCTCGGGGCGCTGGCCACCGCAGCGTTCTGCGCGCTGGTCCCGCGGGCGCGGGGGTTCGTCCCCCGGCGCCGCGGCGCGACCGGCCCCCGTCTGGCGCAGCGGCTGCGCGCGGCCCTCACCGACCCCGGCCTGCTCGTCCTGTACGCGCAGGGCCTGCTCCTCATGGGCGGTTTCGTGACCGTCTACAACTACGTGGGCTTCCGGCTGCTCGCGCCGCCGTTCTCGCTGTCGCAGACGGTCGTGGGTCTGCTGTTCGTCGTCTACCTGGCCGGCACCGCCTCCTCCGCGCTGGCGGGGCGCCTGGCCTCGCGCGGTCGGCTGCCGGTGCTGCTGACCGCCACCGGCGCGTTCGCCGCCGGCTGCCTGCTGACGCTGTCGCACTCGCTGCCGGTCGTCGGCGCCGGCCTGGTCCTGCTCACGGGCGGGTTCTTCGCCGCCCACGCCGTGGCCAGCGGGTGGGTGGGGGCCAGGGCGCGGCCGGGCGTGCGGGCGCAGGCCTCCGCGCTGTACACGTTCGCCTACTACGCCGGCTCCAGCGTCGTCGGCTGGCTCGGCGGGCTCGTCCTGGGCGCCGGCGGGTGGGGGGCCGTGGTGGCCGGGGTGGTGGCCCTGGCCGGCGCCGCCGCGGTCGTCGCCGCGCTGGTGCTGCGCACCGGGCGCCCGGCGGGCAGCATGGGCGCGTGAGCGGGGGCGGGCAGGAGCTGCGGCGGTTGCGGGACCTGGTGGGACGCGGCGGCGCGGTCGTCCTGGCCGGGGCGGGCATGTCCACCGACTCCGGCATCCCCGACTACCGCGGCCCCGACGGGTCCCTGCAGCGGCACACCCCCATGACCTACCAGGAGTTCACCTCCTCCGCGGAGGGCCGGCGGCGCTACTGGGGGCGCAGCCACGTCGGCTGGGAGCACTTCCGGCGCGCGCGGCCCAACGCCGGGCACCGTGCCGTGGCCGCCCTGGGGGCCGCGGGCCTGGTCGACGGGACGATCACCCAGAACGTCGACGGCCTGGACCTGGCCGCCGGCACCCGCAACGTCGTGGAGATCCACGGCAACCTCGACCGCGTGGTCTGCCTGAACTGCTCCGAGGTCACCGACCGCGCCGAGCTGGCGGTGCGGCTGCGGGCGGCGAACCCCGGGTTCGACGAGCGGGTGCGGGAGTTCCGCGCCCTGAACCCCGACGGCGACGCCGACCTCACCGACGCCCAGCTGGAGGGTTTCCGCACCGTCCCGTGCCGCCGCTGCGGCGCCGACGCCCTCAAGGCCGACGTGGTGTTCTTCGGCGAGACGGTGCCGCGCCAGAGGGTGGAGGCCTCCTTCGCGATGGTCGACGCCGCTCGCAGCCTGCTGGTGCTGGGCTCGTCCCTGACGGTGATGTCCGGCTACCGGTTCGTGCTGCACGCCGCCAAGCGCGGCACCCCCGTCGCGATCGTGAACTCCGGCCCCACCCGCGGCGACGCCAAGGCGGACGTGCGCGTGGACGCCCCGCTCGGCCAGGTGCTGCCGGCGCTGGCCGCCGAGCTGGCCCCCGTGCGCTGAGGGGGCCGTGGTGCGCTGGTACGCGGACCTGCCCGCGGTGCGGGCCCGCCAGGTCACGGCCGACGCGGTGTGGCTGGTGCTGGTGGTGGCCTCGGTGCTGCTGGGCCGCGCCGTGAACGGTGCCGTGTCCGCGCTGGCCGCCCCTGCCCGGGGCTTCACCGGTGGGGCGCGCGACCTCGAGCGGCAGCTCGACGGCGCGGGGGAGAACGCCGCCGACCTGCCGCTCGTGGGGGACGAGCTGGCCGGGCCGCTGCAGCGGGCCGCCGACGGCGCCGCCTCGCTGGCCGCCGCCGGTCAGCAGCAGGTGGACGCCGTGACGCAGCTGGCGACGGTGCTGGGCCTGGCGAGCGCGGCGGTGCCGGTCGTGCTGGTGACGCTGCTGCGGCTGGTGCCGCGCCGGCGCTGGCAGCGCCGCGCCGACGAGACCCGCCGCCTGCTGCGCACCCCCGGCGGTGAGGAGCTGCTGGCGCTGCGGGCGCTGCACACCCGCTCGCCCGCGGAGCTCCTGGGCGTCCACCCCGAGCCGGTGCTCGCCTGGCGGCGCGGCGACCCGGCCGCGGTGCGCGCCCTGGCGGACCTGCAGCTGCGCGCGGTGGGCCTGCGCCGCCGCCCCGCCCCCGGTGACGCCGCCCCCTGACCCACAGGGGGGTCAGAGCTGCTCGCGGCGCTTCCCGATCGCCTCCAGGACCGTCTTGCGGCCCTTCCCCAGGTCCCGCTCGGCGCGCTCGGCGCGCTCCAGCGCGTCGGCGTCGTCCATGCCCCGCACCCGCTGCGCCGCTTCGGCGGCGGTGAGGTCGATGAGCTCGGCGGCCTGGCGGGCGTGCTTCGCCGCGTCGGTGTTCGCGACGTGCTGCTCCTCCCCGCGCCGCTTGCGCTCGTCGGTGGCCCGCCTCTCCTCCTCACTGAGCAGTGCCCACGCGGCGTCCGGCAGGTAGCGCTTCGTGCCGTCGGCGGTGCGGGCGTCCGCCTGTCCGTCCGCGGTGCGCCACTCCTGCTCCGTCCACTCCCGCAGGTGCTCCTGGGACCCGCTGCGCTCGCCGGGGTGGCGGTACCCGCCGCCGTGCTCCTCGTACTCGTGCTTGAGCAGCTGGCTCTTGCGCGCGCTCCACCGCCCCGGCTCGCCGCCCTTGCCGCCGGCCTTGATCCCCTCCTTGAGCCGCTCGCGCAGCTCGGGTTCCGTGTAGTCCTCGCCGTAGTCCTCCGCAGACTTCCCGCTCATGACGGGCAGGTACCCGCGCCGGGGCCCGGTGACGCGTTCAGCCCATCGTCTTCTGCCCGTCCAGCGCCTCGCGCAGCACGTCGGCGTGCCCGGCGTGCTGCGCGGTCTCGGCGATCAGGTGCAGCAGCACCCGCCGGGCCGACCAGCGCGCGCCCGGCTCGAACCACGGCGCCGGGGGCAGCTCCCGGTCCGCGTCCAGGTCCGGCAGGGCGCGCACGACCTCCTCGGTGCGGCGCGCCACGGCGTCGTAGCGCTCGAGCACGTCGGCCAGGTGCTCACCGGGCGCCAGGCTGAACCCGTCCGCCCAGGAGCCCTCGTCGTCGCCGGCGACGGCTCGCGGCCCCTCGGTGATGAACCCGGTCCAGCTCTCCTCCATCAGCGCGACGTGCTTGACCAGCCCGCCCAGGCACAGCTCGCTGACGGTGGTGCGCCGGGCGGCCTGCTCGTCGGTGAGGTCGCGGACGGTGAACCGCAGGAACCCGCGGTGCAGCGCCAGGGTGCTCAGCAGGTCCTCGACCTCGCGGGTCGCGGTGGGGGTCGAGGCGGTGGTGGGGGTGTTCGTCGTCGTGGTCATGCCTCCACACTCGCGGTCGAAGGTGCCAGTTCCTGACCGCTTCCCCGACGAGTTCGGGCGGATCCCGGGAGGACCCGTGTCCACCAGCGCCCGCACCCTGCAGCTGCTCTCCCTGCTGCAGTCGCACCGCCTCGTCGCCGGCGCCGAGCTGGCGGCCCGGCTGGAGGTGTCGCTGCGCACGCTGCGCCGCGACGTCGACCGCCTGCGCGAGCTGGGCTACCCGGTGCAGGCGCACCGCGGCGGCGCGGGCGGGTACCGGCTGCTGCCGGGGGCGAGCCTGCCGCCGCTCGTGCTGGACGACGACGAGGCCGTCGCCCTGGTGGTGGGCCTGCAGGCGGCCGCGGACAGCGCCGTGGCCGGTACCGCGGAGGCGTCGGTGCGGGCGCTGGCGAAGGTCACCGCCGTGCTGCCGACCCGGTTGCGCCGCCGCACCGACGCGCTGGGGGAGGCGAGCGTGCCGGTGCGCTGGGGCGAGCCGGTCGCCGGCGTCGACCCGGCGGTCCTCACGGCGCTGGCACAGGCGTGCCGGGCCCGCGAGCGCGTGGGGTTCGAGCACACCGGGGCGTCCGGCGACCCGGCGCGGCGCTGCGCCGACCCGCACCGGCTCGTGCGCACGGACCCGCACTGGTACCTGCTCGCGCACGACGTGGACCGCCACGACTGGCGGGTCTTCCGCCTGGACCGGGTCCGCGACGTGCGGCCCACCGGGCGCGCGTTCGCCCCGCGCGAGGTCCCCGGCGGGGACGCGGCGGAGTTCGTGCGCCGCCGCTTCAGCGGCGCCTCCCCCCACCACGAGGTGCGTGCCCTCGTGCAGGCACCGGCCGCCGTCGTCCGCCGGTCCGTCGGCCGGTGGGGTCGCGTGGAGGAGGCGGGCCCGGACCGCTGCGAGCTGCGCGTGACGACGGGGTCGCTGGACTGGGCGGCGTTCGCGCTGCTGCGCACCGGTGCCCCCTTCGAGGTCCTCCAGCCGCCGGAGCTGCGCGAGCACCTCGCGGCCTGGGGGGCCCGGCTGTCCGGCGGGGCCGCACCCGCCGGGCGCTAGCCTCGGGGCGTGACGAGCGCGACGGCCGCCAGCGGGTCCCCGACCACCACGTACGTCGTGGTCGACGGGGAGAACATCGACGCCACCCTGGGGGCGTCGATCCTCGAGGGGCGCCCGGCCCCCGAGCAGCGCCCCCGCTGGGAGCGCCTGCTGGACTTCGCCCGCACCACCCACCAGCAGCCCGCCAAGGGCCTGTTCTTCCTCAACGCCTCCTCCGGGTACCTGCCGATGTCCTTCGTGCAGGCGCTGCTGGCGCTGGGCTACCAGCCGATCCCGCTGTCCGGCGGGCCGGGGGAGAAGGTCGTCGACATCGGCATCCAGCGCACGCTGGAGGCGCTGGCCGGCCGCGAGGGCGACGTGCTCCTGGCCAGCCACGACGGCGACTTCCTGCCGCAGATCGACGCCCTGCTGGACGGCACCCGCCGCGTGGGCCTGTTCGCGTTCCGCGAGTTCGTCAACAACCAGTACGCCGCCCTGTCCGAGCGCGGCCTGAAGGTCTACGACCTCGAGGACGACGTCCGCGCCTTCAACGTGGTCCTGCCGCGGGTGCGGATCATCTCCCTCGCCGACTTCGACCCGCTGCGCTACCTCTGAACCCCTCCCGCTTGCCGTTCCGGCACGAACGCTCGACCCCGCGGCCACCCCGGGGCGAACGTTCGCGGCGGAGGTGGTCCACGTGGTGGAGCAGGGAGTCCGGGACGGTCTGGACGTGGTGGTCGTCGGCGGTGGCCCCGCCGGCCTGAGCGGGGCGGTGGCGCTGGCGCGCTCGCGCCGCAGGGTGGTCGTGGTGGACGCGGGCGAACCGCGCAACGCCCCCGCGGAGGGGGCGCACAACGTCCTCGGCCGCGAGGGGGTCCCCCCGCGCGAGCTGCTGGCGGCCGGGCGGCGTGAGCTCGCCGGCTACGGCGGCCTCGTCGTGGACGGCGAGGTCGCCTCCGCGCGGCGCCTGCCCGCCGGGCGGGGGGACGCGCGGTTCGAGGTCGTCCTCGCCGACGGGCGCGCCCTGCGCTCGCGCGCGCTGCTGGTGACCACCGGCGCCGTCGACGAGCTGCCCGACGTGCCGGGCCTGGCCGGTCGGTGGGGCCGCGACGTCGTGCACTGCCCGTACTGCCACGGCTGGGAGGTGCGCGAGCAGCCGATCGCCGTCCTGGCCACCGTCCCGCTGTCCTTCCACCAGGCGCTGCTGTGGCGCCGGCTCAGCGACGACGTCACCGTCGTCCTGCACGGCGCCGAGCCGTCGGGCGAGCAGTGGGAGCAGTTCGCCGCGCTGGGCGTCGAGGTCGTCGAGGGTCCGGCCGCCGGCCTGCGCGTGGAGGGTGACGCCCTCACCGGCGTGGTCCTGGCCGGCGGCCACGTGGTGCCCGCCCGGGCGCTGGCCGTGGCCTCGCGCCCGGTCGTGCGCGCGGGGTTCCTCGCCGGGCTGGGCCTGGAGCCGGTGCCGGTGGAGGTGATGGGGACGGTCGCGGGCAGCGCACTGCCGGCCGGGCCCGCCGGGGCCACGGACGTGCCGGGGCTGCGGGTCGCGGGCAACGTCGCCGACCCGATGGCCCAGGTGGGCTCCTCGGCCGCGGCCGGTGTCACCGCGGGCGCGGCCCTGAACGCCGACCTCGTCACCGAGGACGCCGCGCGCGCCGTCGCGGCCCGCCGTGCCCGCGCGTCGGCGGGCACCGGGTCCACCGGGCCCGCCGGGGTGTTCGCCCCCCGTTCGGAGGCGGACGCCGCCCGGCGCGTCCCGGGCGGGCGGGTCCACGGGCTCTGAGGGGCGCCCCGGCGGCCGGGGGGGGGGGTGGGGGGCGGTCAGCCCTTCGAGGGGGCGGCGGCCGCGGGGGTCGTGCGCCGCGATCGCGCGGGGACGCCGAGGCGGCCGGTGCGCTGCACCCAGCGCTCGAACACGACGGTGCCGAACGGCGGGACACCGGCGGCGAGGCCGATCAGCACGACCCACCAGCGCCACTTCAGCACCAGGCCGGCCCACGCGGTCGAGGCCAGGTACACGACGAACCCGACGCCGTGGACCATCCCGACGACGGGGACCCCACCCTCGTGCGGCGCGTCGACGACGCGCTTGAGGAACATCGCGATCAGCAGGGCGGTCCACGACACCGCCTCCACGAACGCGATGACGCGGAACCAGCGGGCGGCGACGGGCACGGGTCTCCTCCTCGGCGACGGGGTCGTCGCTCAAGTCTGACGCGTCGTAGGAGGTGCCGGTGCCACCCCGGCCGTGGCATCGGTCACCCCGGCCCCTCCCCGCGCGGGGTGCGGTCCGCCGGGCGCCTGCCTAGCGTGAGGGCGTGACGGACCTCCCCCTGCCCCCCGACAGCACCGTGCCCGCCGCCCGGGCCCGCATCAGCCTGTGGGGCGGTGCCCCCTGGGCCGACCCCGCCCGCCGCGACGAGGCCCGCGAGGCGGCCCGCGAGGTGGAGGCCCTGGGGTACTCCCGCATCTGGCTGTCCGGCGGTTTCGACCCGGGCCTGCACCCGGTCTTCGGCGAGCTGCTGGACGCCACCGAGGAGATCGGCGTGGCCAGCGGCATCGTCAGCGTCTACGCGGCCACCCCCGAGCAGACGCGGGAGGGCTTCGCCGACCTGGAGCGCCGCCACCCGGGCCGGTTCCTGCTGGGGCTGGGCAACAGCCACGCCGTGGTCGTGGAGGGTTCCGGCCAGGACTACGCGAAGCCGTACTCGCGCACCGTGGAGCACCTCGACGCGCTGGACGCCGGCGGGGGCGTGCCGCGCGAACGGCGGGCGCTGGCCGCGCTGGGCCCGCGGATGCTGCGCCTGGCGCGCGACCGCTCCCTGGGGGCGCACCCGTACTTCACGACCCCCGCGCACACGACGTTCGCGCGCGGGGTGCTGGGGCGGGGGGTGCTGCTGGCACCGGAGGTCGCGGTCGTCCTGGAGGAGGACCCGGCGAAGGCCCGCGCGGTCGCCCGCCGCTACGCCACCGGGTACCTGGCGCTGCCGAACTACACGAACAACCTGCGCCGCTTCGGCTACGACGACGAGGACTTCGCCGACGGAGGCAGCGAGCGCCTGGTCGACGAGCTGATCCCGTGGGGCGACACCGCCACCGTCGTGGCGGGCATCGCCCGGCACGTGGACGCCGGCGCCGACGAGGTCGCCGTGCAGGTGCTCACCGCGTCCGGGCAGGACTTCCCGCTGGAGCAGTGGGGCGAGCTGGCCCGCGCGCTCCTCGGCTGAGGCGGCCCGGCCGGGGCGGGCCGCCGCCGTCAGTCGTGCGTGGCGGTCTCGTGGCCGCCGTGCCCGGCGGGCTCCAGCTGGAACGTGGCGTGCTCCACGGCGACGGGGAAGTGCTCGGCCACGCACGCCTGCAGCTGGTCCAGGATCTCGGGGGCGTGCCCGTCGTGGAAGCAGGTGTCGTCCAGGACGACGTGCGCGGACAGCACCGGCAGGCCGGAGGTGATCTGGCTGGCGTGCAGGTCGTGCACGGCCTGCACGTGCGGCAGTTCCAGCAGGTGGCGGCGCACGTCGTCGAGGTCGAGGCCCGGGGGCACGGCCTCCAGCAGCACGCTGGTGGTCTCCCGCAGCAGCTTGAGCGTGCGCGGCACGATGAGCACCCCGATGAGGATGGATACGACGGCGTCGGCGCGCGTCCACCCGGTGAGGGCGATGACGGCGGCGGCCACGAGGACGGCCACCGAGCCCAGCGCGTCGTTGACGACCTCCAGCACGGCCGCGCGGACGTTGACGTTGCCGGCGCCCTCGCCGCGCAGCAGCAGCGCCAGGGCGGCGAGGTTGCCCAGCAGGCCGACGGCGCCGAAGACGAGCATCGCGGTGGAGGCGACCTCGGGCGGTTCCCGCAGGCGCCGCACGCCCTCGACGAGGACGAACGCGCCGACGGCCAGGAGCGCTGCGGCCTGCAGCGTCGCGGCGAGCACCTCGGCGCGCCGGTAGCCCCAGGTGCGCCGGGGGGTGGCGGGCCGGGTGGCGAGGGTGGCGGCGATGAGGGCGATGACGAGGCCGGCGACGTCGGTGAGGACGTGCCCGGCGTCGGCGAGCAGGGCGAGGCTGCCGGACACCCACGCGCCGACGGCCTCGGCGACGAGGACCGCGGCCGTGATGACGAGCGCCCCGGCCAGCCGCCGCCGGTCCTGCCCGCCGTGCCCGTGGCCGTGGCCGTGCCCGTGCCCGTGGGGGTGCGCGGGGCTCACGGCGCCACCTCGTGCGGGTCGGGCGCGGCGCACAGCGACCCCTCGACGGCGAGGACCACCCCGACCAGGTCGCCGAGGGCGTGCCGCAGGCGGGGGTCGGCCAGTTCGTAGCGGACCCGGCGTCCCTCCGGCTCGGAGACGACCAGCCCGCAGCCGCGCAGGCACGCCAGGTGGTTGGACAGGCTCTGCCGCGACACCCCGAGGGTCGCGGCGAGCTCGGCGGGGTAACCGGGGGCCTCGCGCAGGGCGAGCAGCAGCCGTGCCCGGGTCGGGTCGGACAGCGCGTGCCCGAAGCGGGCGAGGACGTCCGCGGGGGTGCTGGTCACCTCCCCGACGGTACACGCCGGGGTGTACCGATGTCGGCGGCCGGTGCCCGGGCGCGGATCGGGCGGCCGTGCAGGCCCGGCGCGGCCCAGCCGGTCAGCCCAGCCGGTCGGCCTGCTCGTCGAGTTCGTCGACCGACAGCGCCGGGCGGCCACCCAGGCGCTGCACCGTCGAGCCGGCCGCGGCCGTCGCCCACCGCACGGCCCGTTCGACGTCCTCCCCGCGCAGCAGCGCCACCGCCAGCGCCGCGGTGAAGGAGTCACCACCCCCGGTGGGGTCCGCGACGTCCACCCCGGTCAGCGGCACGAGCTCACCGCCGCCCTCCCAGGCCGCGGCGTTGCCGGCGGGTCCCGCCTCCAGCACCACGAGCCGCGGTCCGCGCCCGACGAGCTCGCGGGCCCCGGCCAGCACGGCGTCCGGACCGTCCAGTTCCCGGCCCAGGAGCAGTTCCGCCTCCCGGGCGTCGGCGCGCAGCACCGTCGCCGTGGCGAGCACCTGCTCGCGCAGCCCCTCCTCGCGCGCCGCTCCGTCGACGACGACGAAGCGCCCGGCGTCGCGGGCGATCGTCAGCGCCGCCGAGACCGCCGTCCCCGGTTGCTGGAGCTGCACGAGCACGGCGGCCGAGCGCCGCAGGAGCCCGGAGGCGGCCTGCACGTCGGCGGCGGTCAGCAGCACCTCGTCCGGCACGGCCTCCAGCAGGCGGCGCTCACCGCCGGCGACGACGTCCACCAGCAGCGCCGTGGTCGCGCCCGCGCGCCGCACGACGGCCCGGACGTCCAGCCCGTCGCGACGGGCCTGCGCCAGGACCGCCTCGCCGGCCGGGTCGTCGCCGACCACCCCGACGACCGCGGCGCTCATCCCGAGCTGCGCGACGGCCACGGCCTGGTTGGCCCCCTTGCCGCCGAGGACCTCCTGCCGCTCGCGCACGGTGGCGGAGCCGCCCGCGCCGGGCAGTCCGTCCACGGCGAGCACGAGGTCGCGCGCCACCTGGCCCACGACGACCACGACGCCCTCGACGATCCCGGTGGCGGCACGCTGCGGAGTCACGGTGCGCAGCGTCGCAGCGCCTGCTGCACCGCGCACTCCGTGCTCAGGCCGGCGGCTCCTCCAGGCACAGGCAGAAGGGGTGGCCGCTGGGGTCGGCGTAGACGCGGAAGCCGAGGTGGTCGCGGCCCGCGTCGAGGACGGTGGCACCCAGGGCGAGGGCCCGAGCCTCCGGCTCGGCGTAGTCGTGCACGTGCAGGTCGAGGTGCAACTGCTGCTGCACGTCACCTCCGGGCCAGGTGGGGCGCGGCAGGTCGGGCGCCCGCTGGAACCCCAGCGCGGTTCCGCCCTCGCCGCGCACCGTCACCCAGTCGTCGGAGGTGTCGCCGGGGTCCAGCTGCCAGCCGAGCAGCTGCGCGTAGAACTCCGCCAGCCCCCGCGGGTCCGGGGTGTCCAGCACCACCATCCCCAGCCGCACCGCCGCGCGTCCCGCGGTCGTCGTCCCGGTCGTCCCGCTCACCGCGTCCCCCTGCCTCCTCGTCGGGTGGTCGGTCCTCCGCCGCACCTCACGTCCTCACTCGCCGTCGGCGAGCACGAAGGGGTGCACCTGCGCGGCACCGGCTCGGCGCAGCTCGCGGGCGGCGACGGCCAGCGTCCACCCCGTGCGGGTGCGGTCGTCGACCAGCAGCACGGTGCGCCCCTCGACGGCCGCGTCCGGCGGCAGCCGGAACCGGTCGGCGACCTGCGCCAGCCGGTGCGGGGAGTTCACGTCGCTGCGGGTGGGGCCGGCGTCGGGCCGCAGCACGAACGTCGCCAGCAGCGGCAGCCCCGTGTAGCGCGACAGCCCTTCGGCGAGGTGGGCGACCAGCTGCGGCCGCGACGCCGAGCACATCGCCACGACGCCGTCCAGCCCCAGCTCGCGCGCCCAGTCGTCCAGCACCGCGGCGGCCGCGCGCCGCAGCGGCACCGGCGTCTCCTGGTCGGGGGAGGTGGCGGCGAACAGCTCGCGCACGGCCGCGCCCCACCCGAGGTCGGTGGTGCGCGCCACCGACCTCCCCTCGCCGGCTCGCTCGGCGGGCGCGATCTTCCCCGTCAGCGGCACGCCCAGGGCCGCCATGCCGCTGGGCCACTGCTTCTTCGGCTCCAACGGCACGCCGGGCCGGGTCAGGTCGGTGCCGGCCTGCCGGACCGCGTCCTCGTCCACGTCGCGGGGGACGTCGAAGCCGCCGCAGTTGTCGCAGCGTCCGCAGGGGGCGGCTTCCGGGTCGTCCAGGGCCCGGCGCAGGAACTCCAGCCGGCACCCCTCGGTGGCCTGGTAGTCCAGCATCGCCCGCTGCTCGACCTCGCGAGCCCGCGCGACGCGCTCGTAGCGCTCGGCGTCGTAGCTCCACGGCCGGCCGGTGGCCTCCCAGCCCCCGCGCACGCGGCGCACCGCGCCGTCCACGTCCAGGACCTTGAGCATCATCTCCAGGCGGTTGCGCCGCAGCGCCACCCGCGCCTCCAGCGCCGGGGTGGACAGGGTCCCGCCGGCCTCGGCGAGCGCGTCCAGCGCCCGGCGCACGTCCTCCTCGCCGGGGAAGCCGATCGAGGCGAAGTGCCGCCACACGTCGCGGTCCTCCGCCCCCGGCAGCAGGACCACCTCGGCGCTGTCGATGCCGCGCCCGGCGCGGCCGACCTGCTGGTAGTAGGCGATGGGCGAGGACGGGGCCCCCAGGTGCACGACGAACCCCAGGTCGGGCTTGTCGAAGCCCATGCCCAGCGCGCTGGTCGCCACGAGCACCTTGATCCGGTCGTGCACGAGGTCGTCCTCGGCCTGCAGCCGCTCGGCCGGGTCGGTCTGCCCGGTGTACGCGACGGCCTCGACGCCGTGCGCGCGCAGGTGCCCGGCGACGTCCGCGGCCGCGGAGACGGTGAGCACGTACACGATGCCCGAGCCGGGCAGCTGCGGCAGGTGCTGCACCAGCCACGCCAGGCGGTGCGCGTGGCTGGGCAGGCGCAGCACGGCCAGCCGCAGCGACTCCCGGTCCAGCGACCCGCGCAGCACGAGGACGTCCTCCAGCGTGCGGGTGCCCGTCACCGACAGCTGCTCGGCGACGTCGGCGGTGACGCGCTCGTTGGCGGTGGCCGTGGTCGCCAGCACGGGGATGCCCGCCGGCAGGTCCGCCAGCAGCGTGCGGATGCGGCGGTAGTCGGGTCGGAAGTCGTGACCCCAGTCGGACACGCAGTGCGCCTCGTCCACGACCAGCAGGCCGGTGGTGGCGGCCAGCGGCGGCAGCACCTCGTCGCGGAAGCCGGGGTTGTTCAGGCGCTCGGGGGAGACGAGGAGCACGTCGACGGCGCCGGCGCGCACGTCCTCGTAGACGCGCCCCCACTCCTCGGCGTTGGTGGAGTTCACCGTCACGGCACGCACACCGGCCCGCTCGGCTGCGGCGATCTGGTTGCGCATGAGCGCCAGCAGCGGCGACACGATCACCGTGGGCCCGGCCCCGCGGGCCCGCAGCAGCGCGGTGGCCACGAAGTACACCGCCGACTTGCCCCAGCCGGTGCGCTGCACCACCAGCGCGCGACGGCGGTCGGCGACGAGCGCCTCGATCGCGGTCCACTGGTCCTCGCGCAGCTGCGCGGAGGGGTCGCCGACGAGGCGGCGCAGCACCTCCTCGGCCTCCGCGCGCAGCGCGCTCGCGCCCTGCGCGGCGTCGGGGACGGTGGGGGACGAGGTGGGTGCCGGCACGAGCAGGATGCTGCCAGCCCCCTCCGACACGGGGCGCCCCCGAGCCGCCGGGCAGCGGGTACCTGTGCCACGGGGCGGCCGGGGGCCTGAGAGGCTGTGGACATGCGCGTCGACCACGTCGGCTACGCCGCCGGTCCCGAAGGCCTGCAGGCCACCGCCCGGCGGCTCGCCTCCCTGCTGGGCGTCCGCGTCGTCGACGGCGGCCCTCACCCGCGCTTCGGCACCCGGAACGTCGTCCTGCCGCTGTCCGAGGGCGCCTACGTCGAGGTCGTGGAGGTCCTGGACCACCCCGTCGCGGAGAAGGCCGTCTTCGGACAGGCGGTGCGGACCCGCTCCGAGGCCGGCGGCGGTTGGTTCACCTGGGCGGTCACCGTGGACGACCTGGCGGCGTACGAGCAGCGCCTGGGCGAGGCGGCCGAGCAGGGCGTGCGCCGCCGGCCCGACGGCGTGGAGCTGCGCTGGCGCCAGATCGGCGCCCCGGGCCTGCGCGAGGACCCCCAGCTGCCCCTGCTCATCGAGTGGGCGGGGCCCCTCACGCAGCACCCCTCCGCGATCGCCCTGGCGGGTGGCACCCGCCTGGCCGGGTTGACGATCGCGGGCGATCCCGACCGCGTGCGGACCTGGATGGGCCTGCCGCCGGAGTTCGTCAGCGGGCGGATCGCCTTCACGTGGCTCGACGCGGACTCGGACGGCCAGCCCGGGCTGCGCGCGGTGACGTTCGAGACGTCCCGCGGCGTCGTCCAGGTCTGACCCCGTGCTCGACCCGTTGCCCGACTGGGCACCCTCGCTGACGGCGTCGGCCGTCGCCCTGCTCGTCGTGGACCTCGTGGTCCGGCTCACCGCCATCGCCGTCGTGCCGGTCAACAGGCGCCCCAGCTCGGCGCTCGCCTGGCTGCTGGCGATCTTCTTCATCCCCTACCTCGGGGTGCTGGCGTTCCTGCTCATCGGCAACCCGAAGCTGCCGCGGGCACGGCGGCGCAAGCAGCGCGAGATCAACCAGCTGATCCTCGACTCAACGCGCGGCCTGGACCAGGTGAGCACCTGTGCGTCGTGGCCGCCGTGGCTGCCCGGGATCGTGGAGCTGAACCGCAACCTGGGCTCGATGTCACTGGTGGGGGGCAACACCGCCGAGCTGTTCGGGGAGTACGACGAGTCGATCCGGGCCATGGCCCGCACGGTGGACACCGCCGCCACCTACGTCCACGTCGAGTTCTACATCATGACCCTGGACCCGACGAGCGCGCCGTTCTTCGAGGCGCTGCGGCGGGCGGCGCAGCGGGGGGTGCGCGTCCGGGTGCTCCTGGACCACCTGGGCGCCATCCGCTACCCCGGCTACCGCCGCACGATCCGCTTCCTGGAGGGGGCCGGCATCGAGTGGCACCCCATGCTGCCGGTGCAGCTGCACAAGCTGAAGTACCAGCGCCCGGACCTGCGCAACCACCGCAAGCTGCTGGTGGTGGACGGCGACGTCGCCTGGATCGGCTCGCAGAACGTCCTGGACCGCAGCTACAACAAGCGGGCCAACATCCGCCGCGGCCTGCAGTGGCAGGACCTCATGGTGCGACTGGAGGGCCCGGTGGTCTCGGGGGTGGACGCCATCTTCACCACCGACTGGTACTCGGAGACGGACGAGCTGCTGGAGTCGGAGCGGCCCGAGGTGTCGCCGGGGAAGACACCCGGCCGGCTGGAGTGCCAGGTGGTGCCCAGCGGCCCGGGCTTCGAGGGGGAGAACAACCTCAAGCTGTTCAACGCGCTGCTCTACTCGGCGCAGCGGCGCATCTCCATCACGAGCCCCTACTTCGTCCCCGACGAGTCGATGCTCAACGCGATCACCACGGCCGCCGAGCGCGGCGTCGAGGTCGAGCTGTTCGTCTCCGAGCACGGCGACCAGGCCCTGGTGCACTACGCGGAGTGCTCGTACTACGAGAACCTGCTGCGGGCCGGCGTGCGCATCCACCGCTACCCGGCCCCGTACGTCCTGCACGCGAAGCACATGACGGTGGACGAGGACGTCGCGGTGATCGGCTCCTCCAACATGGACATGCGCTCCTTCCTGCTGGACATGGAGCTGACCCTCATGGTGTGCGGGCGCGACTTCGTGGCCGACCTGCGCCGCGTCGAGGACGGCTACCGGGAGCGCTGCACCGAGCTGACGCTGCAGCAGTGGATGGCCCGCGGCCGCGGTCACGTGATCAAGGAAAACCTGGCCCGGCTGACGTCGGCGCTGCAGTGATCACGGGCCCCCGGCCGACCTGGCTGCGATTTGACCGGGTGGTGGGGTGTCGTTAACGTGGTGGTCACACCGCGCGGCGGGGAGGAACGGACGGGTGACCGGCCGGTCCCTTGCTGGTGGGTGTCGGGGCGTTGGTC
>NZ_JBJLRI010000036.1:0-42312 GCF_050871405.1 Kineococcus esterisolvens | reverse complement strand
GGGCCCGCGCCCCCCCCCCGCCCCCCCCCCCGCCCCCCCCTCCCCCCCCCCCCCCCCCCCCCCCCCCCCCCCCCCCCCCCCCCCCCCGGTGCGCACCGGGGGGGAGCACCCCCGCCTCGTGGGGTACGTCGTGCCCGCCCGCGGCGCCGAGCTGGACGCCCCGGCGGTGCGCGACGCGCTGGCCGCCCGCGTGCCGGACCACCTCGTGCCGGCGGCCGTGGTGGTGCTGGGTGCGCTGCCCGTCACCGTCAACGGCAAGCTCGACCGCGCCGCCCTCCCCGCCCCGCCGGCCGCCGGCGGTGGGCGGGCGGCGGCCACCGAGCGCGAGCGGGTGCTGTGCGAGGTCGTCGCCGAGGTCCTCGGGCACGAGGACGTCGGCACCGACGACGACTTCTTCGGCCTCGGCGGCGACAGCATCACCGCGATCGCCGTGAGCAGCCGCCTGCGGACCCACGGCCTGGACGTGCGCCCCAAGGAGGTCCTCGCCCGCCGCGACCTGGGCGCGCTGGCCGCCGCCGCGCGCGAGGCCGGCGGCGAGCGGGCCCGGGCGGCCGACGTGGCGGTCGGCGCCGTGCCGGCCCCGCCGGTCGCGCGCGCGCTGCTGGACGCGAACCCCTCCGCGGACGCCGTGACCGGGTACGCGCAGTGGACCGCGCTGCGCCTGGACGACGCCCCGTCGCTGCCCGAGCTCGTCGCGGGCGTGCAGGCGGTGCTGGACCACCACGACGCGCTGCGGCTGCTGCTGCGCCGCGCACCGGGGCAGGCGCCCGAGCTCGTGGTGCGCGCCCCCGGCGCGGTGCGCGCGGCCGACGTGGTGGGCGAGGTCGCGGGCGGGCCCGCGGGCGAGGACCCCGAGCCGGTGGCCCGGGCGGCCGCCGCGTCGCTGGACCCGCGCGCCGGGCGGGTGCTGCGCGCCGAGCTGGTCCGCACCGGCGCCGGGCGGGCGGACCTGCTGGTCCTCGTGGTGCACCACCTCGCCGTCGACGGCGTCTCCTGGCGGGTGCTGCTGCCGGACCTGGAGCGGGCGTGCGGGGCCGTGCGCGCCGGCCGTGCCCCCGCCCTGCCGCCCGTGCGCAGCTCCTGGCGCCGGCACGCCTCGCTGCTGGCCGAGCAGGGCCGCACCGGCGCCCGGCGGGGCGAGCTGGAGCACTGGCGCGCCGTCCTGGCCCCCGGCTCGCCGCCCCTGGGCGCGCGCTCCCTGGACCCGGCGCGCGACACGGCCGCCACCGCCGTGCGCACCCGCACCACGACCCCGCCGCGGATCGCCGCCGCGCTGCTGACCGACCTGCCGGCGGCCTACCGCGCGGGCGTGGACCACGTGCTGCTCGCCGCGCTCGTGCTGGCCGTGCGCTCCTGGCGGCACGAGCGCGGAGGGCCCGCGGCGGCGGCGCAGCTCGTGACCGTGGAGGGCCACGGCCGCGAGGAGCTCGCCGACGACCTGGACACCTCCCGCACCGTCGGCTGGTTCACCACCGAGTTCCCCGTGCGGGTGCCCACCGGCGCGGTCGCCGGCGACGCCGACCTCGCCGACGCGCTGGCCGGCGGCCCCGCCGCGGGCCGGCTGCTGAAGGCCGCGAAGGAGGCGGTGCGCGCCACCCCCGCCGCCGGCACCGGGTACGGGGTGCTGCGCCACCTCGACGACGCCACCGCCCCGGAGCTGGCCGCCGCGGGGAACCCCGAACTGCTGCTGAACCACCTCGGCCGGTTCACCCCGGAACCCGGCACCGCCTGGCGGCTGCCCGAGGACGACGCGTTCGCCGCGCTGGAACCCCCCGCCAAGGCGCTGACCGAGGTGCTGGCGCTGAACTCCTTCGTGCACGCCGACGGCTCCCTGGCCGTGGAGTGGACCGCTGCGGGCGGGGCGCTGGACGCCGCCGACGTCGCCGGGCTGCAGGAGCACTGGGAACAGGCGCTGGAGGCGCTGGCCGCGCACGCCACCCGCACCCGCGGCGGGCTGACGCCGTCTGACTGCGCGGCGCCCGGCCTGGAGCAGCGCGCCGTGGACGCGCTGGAGGAGCTGCACGGGCCCCTGGAGGACGTGCTGCCGCTGTCACCGCTGCAGGAGGGCCTGCTGTTCCACGCCCTGCACGACGGCGCCGCCGACGCCTACACCCTCACCGCCCGCCTGGACCTGGCCGGTCCGCTGGACCCCGCGCGCCTGGAGACGGCCCTGGCCGGGGTCCTGGATCGCCACCCGAACCTGCGCGCCGCGTTCCACCACGAGGGCCTGGACCGCCCCGTGCAGGCGCTGCCGCGCACCGCGCCCGTGCCGTGGCGGCACGTGGACCTGTCCGCGCTGCCCGAGCGGGCCGCGCTGCGCGCCGCTGCCGCCCTGGAGGAGGAGGCCGCCGCCCACGCCGTCGACGTGACGCGGCCGCCGCTGCTGCGGGCGCTGCTGGTGCGCCTGCCCGACGCCGGTGGCGAGCCCCGGCACCGCCTGGTGCTGGGCGCCCACCACCTGCTCACCGACGGCTGGTCCACCCCGGTCGTCGTGCGCGAACTGCTGGTGCTGCACCACGGGGGCGGCGCGGGGCTGCCCTCCCCGGTGCCCTACCGCTCCCACCTGGAGCGGCTCGCGGCGCTCGACCCGGACGCCCGGAGGCAGGCCTGGCGCGAGCGGCTGGCGGGCCTGGCCGCGCCGACGCTGCTGGCCCCGGCCGCCGACCCGGCCCACCGGGGCACGCCGGTGGAGCTGGACGTGCCGCTGCGGGCGACGACCCCCGCCGCGCTCGCCGACCTGGCCCGCCGCCGCGGGCTCACCGTGAACACGCTCGTGCAGGGCGCCTGGGGCACCGCGCTGGCCGAGGTCACCGGCCGCGCCGACGTGGTGTTCGGGGCCACCGTGTCCGGGCGCCCCGCCGACCTGCCCGGCGTGGAACGGATGGTCGGGTTGTTCAGCAACACCGTCCCGGTGCGGTTCACCGCGGTTCCCGGGCAGCCGCTGCTGGAGCTGTTCGCGCAGCTGCAGGAGGCGCGGTTCGCGGTGCAGGAGCACGAGCACGCCGGCCTGGCGGAGATCGAGCGGACGGCCGGTCTCGGGCGGTTGTTCGACACGCTCGTGGTGTTCGAGAACTTCCCCACGCCGGCCGTGGACCCCTCCGCGACCGGCGGGCTGCGCGTCACCGGGGTCGTGCACCGGGGCCGCACCCACTACCCGCTGACGCTCGTGGCACCGCCCGGGGACCAGCTGCGACTGGTCCTGCACCACGACCCGGCGGTCGTGCCGGAGCAGCGGGCGCGGGAACTGTCGCGGCGGCTGGGGGAGCTGCTCGACGGCCTGGCCGCCGACCCGGGCCTGCCGGCGCCGGACCTGCCCGCCGCGCCGGTGGCGGAACCCGCCCGGCCCGCAGGACCCGCCGGACCCGCGGCGGGGCGGGGGAGCACCGGGTGCGCGGCGCCGCTGGACGTCGTCGCCGCCGTGCGCGCCGCCGCGGCGGCCGCCCTGGAACTGCCGGAGGTCGCCGCCGGCGACGACTTCTTCGCCCTCGGCGGGCACTCGCTGACCGCGATGCGCCTGGTCGGCCGGTTGCGCCGCGACGGCGTGCGGGTGGGCGTGCGGGACGTGTTCGAGGCTCGCACCCCCGCGGCGATCGCCGCGCGCGCGGTCCTGGACCCCGCTCGCCGGGCGGTGGAGGACCGGGTGGAGGACCGGGTGGAGGACCCGGCGGAGAACCCTGCGGAACCCGCCGGGGGACCGGGACCCGTCGCCGGAGCCGCCGCCCCGCACGTGGACGGGGAGGCGGAGCAGGACCTCCCGCTGTCCCCGGCGCAGGAGCGCCTGTGGTTCCTGCACCGGCTCGAGGGGCCGTCGACCACCTACGACGTCCCGCTGGTGGCGCGGCTGCGCGGCCGGGTGGACACCGGGGCGCTGGCCCTCGCGTGGCAGGACGTGCTGGAGCGCCACCCGGTGCTGCGCACCGCCTACCCCGAGGACGCCGCCGGGGCGGCCACCGCGCGGGTCCTGCCCGCGGCGGCCGCCGGCCCCCTGCGGGTGCAGCGGGTCCGGGCCGACCGCGTGGAGCAGGAGCTCGCCGCCGTCCTCGCCGTGCCCGTCGACATCACGGCCGCCGCGCCCGCCCGCGCCGCGCTGCTGACGCTCTCCGCCACCGAGAGCGTGCTGGTGCTCGTGGTGCACCACGTCGCGATCGACGAACCCTCCTTCGGTCCCCTGCTCGCCGACCTCGGCACCGCCTACGCCGCCCGCCGGGCCGGGCGCGTCCCCGCGTGGGGAGCGGCCGCACCCCGGTACGCCGACCACGCCCGCCGCGAGCGCGACCGGCTGCGGGAGGGTTCCGCGCCGGGAGGTGCGCTGGAGGCGCAGGAGGAGCACTGGCGGCGCGCGCTCGCCGGCCTGCCCGTCGAGCTGGACCTGCCGCTGGACCGGCCGCGCCCGTCGCGCTCCGCGCACCGCGGGCACGCGCTGGAGCGGCCGCTGCCGCCGCAGTCGCGGGAGCGGATCACGGCGCTGTGCGCCGAGCACGGCGCGAGCCCGCTGATGGTGCTGCAGGCCGCCGTCGCCGCCACCTGGCAGGCGCTGGGAGCCGGGCGCGACGTGCCGCTGGGCACCACCGTCACCCGCCGCGACCCCGCCGGCGAGGCCGGGGCCGGCACGGCCGTCGGGTACCACGTCAACACCCTGGTGGTGCGCTGCGACCTCACCGGCCGGCCCTCGTTCGCCGAACTGCTGCGCCGCGTGCGCGACGCGGCCCTGGACGGGCTGGCGAACGCGGACCTGCCGTTCGAGCGGCTCGTCGACCTGCTCGCACCGCCGCGCTCGACGGCCCGGCACCCGCTGTTCCAGACCGTCGTCGCGCACGAGCGGGTGGCCGTCCCGCCGCCGCTGGGCGACCTCGCCGTGGAACCGCTGGCCCCGCCGACGACCGGTTCCCGCTTCGACGTGGCCTGGTGGCTGGTGGACCGGCCCGGCGCCGGTTCGTCGCTGCGCCTGGTCGTCGACGCCGAGCTGTTCGACGCCGCGACCGCGGGAGCTCTCGGCGACCACCTCGTGCGCGTGCTGGAGCAGGTGCTCGCCGACCCGTCGCGGCCTCTCCACGAGGTCGCGCTCACCGCTCCCGGTGCCCGGCGCGACCCGGCCCGCCGCGAGCGCACCCCCGCGGGGGTGGCCGTCGCGTTCGCCGAGCGCGCGCGGCTGACCCCCGACGCCCCCGCGCTGGTCGCCGACGGCGCGACGCTCACCTACCGGCAGCTCGCCGACCGGGTCGAGGAGCTCGCGCGGCAGCTGGTCGCCGCAGGCGCCGCGCCCGAGCGCCTCGTGGCCCTGGCGCTGCCCCGCGGCGCGGACCTGGTCGCCGGGATGCTCGCCGTGCTGCGCACCGGCGCCGCGTACCTGCCGCTGGACGTCGAGCACCCCGCCGAACGGCTGCGGCAGGTCCTGGGCGACGCCCGTCCCGCGTGCACCCTGACCACCTCCGGGGTCCTGGCGGAACTGCCGGTGCGGGTGCCCGCGCCGGTGCTCACCGACGGGGCCCGCGGGGAGACCCCAGGGGAACCGCCCGTGGAACCGCCCGCGCCGCGCCCGGCCGGGGAGCACCTCGCCTACGTGCTGCACACCTCCGGTTCCACCGGGCGCCCCAAGGGCGTGATGGTCACCACGGCGAACCTCGCCGCGTTCACCGAGACCGTCGTCGGCGAGGGCTGGGTGCGCCCCGGCGACCGGCTCGTCGCGGTCACCACCGTCTCCTTCGACATCGCCGCCCTGGAACTGCTGTGCCCGCTGGTGGCCGGCGCCACCGTGGTGCTCGCGGACCGCTGGACGGTGCGCGACCCCGACGCCCTGCACGAGCTCGTCGCCCGCAGCGGCGCCACCGTGCTGCAGGCCACCCCGTCGCTGTGGCGGCCGCTGGTCGAGCACGAGCGGGCGCCGCAGCTGCGCGGCGTGCGGGCCCTCGTGGGCGGCGAGGCCCTGCCCCCCGACCTGGCCGCCGCCCTCACCGGTTCCTGCGCGGCCGTGCGCAACGTGTACGGCCCCACCGAGGTGACCGTCTGGGCCACCGGCACCGACCTCGCCCCCGGCGCACCCGTGACGATCGGCGAGCCGTGGACCGACGTGCACGCGCGCGTCCTGGACGAGGACCTGCGCGAGGTCCCCGACGGCGTCGCCGGGGAGCTGTACCTCGGCGGCGCGCAGGTCACCCGCGGCTACCTCGGCCGCCCCGACCTGACCGCTGCGCGGTTCGTCGCCGACCCCGGGGTGCCGGGCCGGCGGGTGTACCGCACCGGTGACCTGGTGCGCCGCCGCGACGGCCGCCTGGAGTTCCTGCGCCGGGTCGACGACCAGGTGAAGGTGCGCGGTTTCCGCGTCGAGCTGGCCGAGGTGGAGGGCGCGCTGGCCGCCGCGCCCGGGGTGGCCCGCGCGGCCGCCGCCGTGCGCGCCGACGCCTCCGGCACCGGCCGGCTGCTCGGCTGGGTCGTGCCCGAGCCCGGGGCCGGGCTGGACCCCGCCGCGGTGCGCGAGGCGGCGGCCCGGTCACTGCCGGAGTACGCCGTCCCGCAGGTGGTGACGGTGGTGGCGGCGCTGCCGCTGACCCTCAACGGGAAGGTGGACCGCAGGGCGCTGCCCGAACCCGCCCTCGCCTCGGCGCCCGGGCGGGCGCCCGGCACCGGCGCGGAGCGCCGGGTGTGCGCGCTCGTCGAGCGGGTGCTCGGCGTGCGCGGTGCCGGGCCCGACGACGCCTTCTTCGCCCTGGGCGGGGACAGCATCAGCTCGGTGCGCCTGGTCGCCGCCGCCCGCGCCGAGGGCCTGGCCCTCACCGTCGCCGACGTCTTCGAACGGCCGACGCTGGGCGAGCTGGCCCGCGCCGCCACCCGGGCCGGTGACCGGCGCAACCCCGCGGGAACCGCGGACCCCGCGGGCCCCGCGCCGGAACTCGCGGTGCCGCTGGACGCCGCGCGCCGCGCCCGGCTGGACGCCCTGTGCCCGGGCTGGCAGGAGGTGCTGCCGCTGAGCCCGCTGCAGGAGGGCATGTACTACCAGTCGGTCCTCGGCGCCGGTGCCGACGCGTACCTGGTGCAGCACCGGTTCACGTTCGAGGCCGGTCCCGCACCGGCGGGAGCCCCGGGGGCCGGCGCGCTGCGTGCGGCCGGTGCCGCGCTGCTGCGCCGCCACCCCGCCCTGCGCGCGGGTTTCACCCACGCCGGTTTCGACGAGCCCGTGCAGTTCGTGGCGCCGCCCACCGAGCTGCCGTACCGGGAGGCCGACCTGAGCGGTACCCCCGCGCGGGAGGTCCCCGCCGCGCTGACCGCGCTGGAGGAGGACGAGTTCGCGGCCGGTTTCGACCTGGCTGCCCCTCCGCTGCTGCGGTTGCTGCTGGCCCGGCTGCCCGGCGGGGGAGCGCGCCTGGTGCTCACCCAGCACCACCTGCTCACCGACGGGTGGGCGCAGGCGCTGCTGCTGCGGGAGTTCTTCGAGCTGCTCCGGCGCGCCCGCGCCGGTGCGGGGCCGGACGAGCTGGACGGCGCCCTCCCGCCCGCCCCGGACGTCCGTGAGCACCTGCGCTGGGTGCGCGGCCAGGACCCCGCCGCGGCCGAGGAGGCCTGGCGCGAGCACCTGGCCGGGCTGGCGCAGCCGACGCTCGTGGCGGGGGAACGCCCCGCTGCAGCGAGTTCCACGGGCGGTTCCGCGGGCGGTTCCGCGCCCCTGCCCGTGCGCCGCCGCGCGCTCCTGGACGAGGCGACCGCGACCGCGCTGCGCGACCTCGCGCGCCGCGTCGGCGTGACCCTGTCCACGGTGCTCTCCACCGCCTGGGGGCTGACCCTGCGCGGCGCCACCGGCACCGACGACGTCGTGTTCGGTTCCACCGTCTCCGGCCGCCCGCCGGAGGTCCCGGGAGCCGAGCGGATGGTGGGGCTGCTGCTGAACACCGTGCCGGTGCGCCTGCGCACCCGGCCCGGTGAACCCCTGGCCGACCTGCTGCGCCGCACCGGCGGCGAGCAGGGCCGGCTCACCGCCCACCACCACCTCGGGCTCGGCCGGCTGCAGCGCGCGACGGGGCACCCGGTCCTGTTCGACACGCTGTACGTGTTCCGCAACCTGCCCACCGACGAGGCGGACCGCGCCGCCGCGTTCGCCCGCCACGGGGTCGTGGCCGCCGACGCGCTCGACGGCACCCACTACGCGCTGACGCTGGACGTCGACCCCGCCGCCGGCGGTGCCGGCGCGGCGATCGGGGTGGTGCTGGAGAGCAGGCCCGACCTCGTGCCCGACGCGACCGCCCAGGGGTTCCTGGACCGGTTGCTCGCGGTGCTCGGCGTGCTCGCCGGGCCCGGCGTCGCCGAGGGCGACCGGGTGGTCGCCGGCACCGCCGTGCCCGCGGCACCGGTGCCGCCGCACCTCGCTCCCGCACGGGTGCCCGTCCCGGTGCCGGGGGAACCCGGCGGCAGCGTCGACGCGCTCCTGCGCGAACGGGCCGCCGCGGCCCCCGGCGCCACGGCCCTCGTCTGCGGCGACGTCGCGCTCACCACCGGCGAGCTGGACGAGCGCGTCGACCGGCTCGCCCGGGTGCTCGCCGCCCGTGGCGCCGGCCCCGGCGCCACGGTGGCGCTGCTGCTGCCCCGCACCGCCGACCACGTCGTCGCGATCTTCGCGGTGCTGCGCACCGGCGCCGCGTACCTGCCGCTGGAGCCGTCCACCCCGCCCGCGCGGCTGCGGCACCTGGTCGCCGACGCCGGCGCCGGGCTGCTGGTCAGCACCGCGGCGCAGCGGGCCCCGCTCACCGGTGGCGCGGAACCCGAACCGGCCGCGGCGCACGTCCTGCTGGACGACCCGGCCGTCGCCGCCGTCCTCGACGGCACCGCCGCCGCACCAGCCGTGCCCGGGCGCGCCGTGGGGGGTCCCGTGCACGCCGACCAGCCCGCGTACGTCATCCACACCTCCGGATCGACGGGCACGCCCAAGGGCGTCGTCGTCGGCCACCGGGGCCTGACCACCATGTTCCACAACCACGTCGACGAGATCTTCCGCCCCGCCGAGGCCGCGGCGGGCCGGCGGCTGCGCGTGGCGCACACCGTCTCGTTCTCCTTCGACATGTCGTGGGAGGAGCTGTTCTGGCTCCTCGCCGGCCACGAGGTGCACGTGGTGGGCGAGCAGGCCCGCCTGGACCCCGCCGGCCTGGTGCGCCACTACCGCGACGTGGGGATCGACGTGGTGAACGTGACCCCCTCCTACGCCCGCGAACTCGTCGCCGCCGGGTTGCTGGACGGCGAGCGCACCCCCGTCCTGGTCATGCTCGGCGGCGAGGCGGTGCCGCCGGAGCTGTGGACGCGGCTGCGCGAGCAGGACGGCGTCGACGGCTACGACCTGTACGGGCCGACGGAGTTCACCATCAACGCGATGGGTTCCCCGGTGCGCGGCAGCACCGCGCCGTGCCTGGGACGCCCGGTGCGCAACGCCCGCGCCCTCGTCCTGGACTCCGGCCTGGCGCCGGTGCCGCCCGGGGCGGTGGGGGAGCTGTACCTGTCCGGCGACGGCGTCGCCCACGGCTACCTCGGCCGCCCCGGCGCCACCGCCGCCTCGTTCGTGGCCGACCCGTCCGCCGGCGACGGCACCCGCGCGTACCGCACCGGTGACCTGGTGCGCCAGCGCCCCGACGGGACGCTGGAGTACCTGGGCCGCGCCGACGGGCAGGTGAAGGTTCGGGGTTTCCGGATCGAGCTCGGTGAGGTCGAGGCGGCGCTGGAGGCGTGCGCAGGGGTGCGCCGCGCCGCCGCGAGCGTGCGCACCGACGGCGGCACACCCCGTCTGGTGGGGTACGTGGTCGCCGAACCGGGCCGGGGACTGCCGGACCTGCGCGCGGACCTGCGCGAGCGGCTGCCGGGTCACCTGGTGCCCTCGGCCGTCGTCCAGGTGCCGTCGCTGCCGCTGACGCCGAACGGCAAGCTCGACCGCGCCGCCCTGCCGGCACCGCCGCGGCGCACCGCCGGCCGCGAACCCCGCGACGAGCGGGAACGGTCCGTGTGCCGCGCGTTCGCCCGGGTCCTGGGACTGCCGGCCGTGGACCCCGAGGAGGGTTTCCTCGACCTGGGCGGGGACTCGCTCACCGCCATGCGCCTGGTCGCGGCGCTGGAGGCCGACCTGGGGTTCCCCGTGGCCGTGGGCACCCTGCTGGCGCACCCGTCGGCGGCCGAGCTCGCCCGCCACCTGGCCGGGCCCGGCGGGCTCACCGGTGTTCCCGGTGACCCCGGCGGGCCGCAGCGCGAGCACGTCCTGGTGCTGCGCGCCGCGGGCGCGGCCGAACCGCTGTTCTGCGTGCACCCGGCCGGCGGGTACGCATGGCCGTTCGCCGGTCTCGTGCCGCACCTGCGCGCCGACCGGCCCGTCGTCGGCCTGCAGCTGCCGCAGGACGGCCCGCGGCCGGGCACCGTCGACGAGCTGGCCGAGCGGTACGTGCGGACGGTGCGCGACCTCCAGCCGCACGGGCCGTACCACCTGCTCGGGTACTCCTTCGGCGGGAACGTCGTGCACGCGATGGCCGCCCGGCTCGCGGTGCTCGGCGAGGAGGTCGCGTTCGCCGGGCTCGTCGACAGCGAACCGCTGCCGGTCCCCCGCCCGGTGGCCGGGCGCGACGTCGAGCGCGAGGTCGCCGCCGTGCTGCCGGAGGGGGCGGCGCAGCGGGAACCCGCGCTGGCGGCCTCGGTGCGCGCCGCCCACGCCCAGTGCCTGCGGCTGCTGGGCTCCTCGCGCCCGGCGCGCTTCGGCGGAACCCTGACCCTGTTCACCGCGGACCCCACCGCCGGGCGCACGCCCGCCGAGGACCCCGCGGAGGACCCCGGCGAGCGGCTGGCGCGGGCGTGGCGGCACGCCCACGCGCCCGCCCGGCTCGTCGTCCACCACGTCCCGCAGGACCACGCCGGCGTGGTGTCGAGCGAGGGGTGGTCCGTCATCGGGCCGCTGCTCGACGCCGACCCCGCGGTGCGCACCGACCCCACCCACCCCTGATGAGGAGAACCATGCGATCGTCCACCCCCGCCCACCCCCGCAGCTCGCGGCGGGCGGTCCTCGCCGGAGCGTCCGGCGTCGCGCTGCTGCTGCTCGCCGGATGCTCGAGCGGCAGCGGCCAGGCGGCGCAGCAGGCCACCTCGGCGACCACCTCGGCCGCTCCCGCCACGCGCACGATCACCACCGAGCAGGGCGCCGTGGAGGTCCCCGGCGACCCGCAGCGCATCGTCGTGCTCAGCGGCGGCCTCGCCGGGTACCTGTACGCGCTCGACGCGCCCGTGGTCGCCACCGACACCCGCGTGCTCGGCGTCACCGACCTCCAGGGCGGTTTCCCGCCCGCCTGGGCGGACGAGGCGACCGAGCAGGGCACCACCGCGCTGCCCGCCGGGGAGGAGCTGAACATCGAGGCCGTCGCCGCCGCGCAGCCGGACCTCATCATCGGCGGCGGCCAGGGCATCACGGCGGTGCAGGCGCAGGAGGCGTACGAGGAGCTGACCGCCCTCGCGCCGACCGTGCTGGTGCCGACCACCACCACCAGCTGGCAGGAGCAGCTGGAACTGGTCGCCGAGGCCACCGGCCGCACCGACTCCGTCGCGGAACTCGTCGACGCCTACGACGAGGAGGTCGAGCGGGTGCGCTCCGCCATCACCGTCCCGGACGGCACCGCGGTGTTCCTGCTGTCGCTGCCCGTCGGCAAGCCCTACCTGGTGCCCGCCGACGCCGCGCTGCCCGCACTGACCGAGGAGGTCGGTTTCACCCCCGACGACGTCGTCACCAAGGCGGGCAACCCCACCCTGTACGGCAGCGGCGACTCCTTCGAGGTGAGCCCGGAACTGCTCGCCCAGGTCGCCGACGCCCCCACCGCGTTCGTCGTCGCCCTCGGCGGCCCCAGCGTGGAGGAGCTCGCGCAGGACCCGGTGTACGCGGCGCTGCCGTCGTTCCGGGCCGGGCAGGTCCACGAGCTGCCCGCGACGAGCTACCGCCCCGACTACGACGGCGCGATGGGCGCCCTGGACGCGATCGCCGAGGAGTTCGGCGCGTGAGGAAGCGCCCGTGAGGCGGTTCGGCGGGCTGGTGGTGGACCTGACCCCGCTGCGGGTGAGCCGGCCGTTCCGGTTCGCCTTCGCGGCGCGGCTGGTCTCCCTGCTCGGCATCGGCCTGCTCGTCGTGGCCGTGCCGGCGCAGACGTACCAGCTCACCGGGTCCAGCGGGCACGTCGCCGGCGTCGCCGTCGCCACGGGGGTGGCGGTGTTCGCCGGCAGCCTCGCCGGCGGCGTGCTCGCGGACCGGTTCGAGCGGCGCCGCACCATCCAGCTGGCCCGCTCCACCGCCGGTCTGGCGTTCGCGGTGCTCGGGGTCAACGCCGTGCTGCCCGAGCCGTCCCTGGGGGTCCTCTACGCCGCCTCCGTGGTCGACGGGCTCGCCGGCGGGGTCAGCAGCGCCGCCCTCATGGCCGTGGTGCCCGGACTGCTGCCGCCGGACCGGCTCCCCGCGGCCGGTGCCCTGCTGGCCCTGACCACCGACCTCGGCACGGTCCTGACCCCCGCCCTGGCCGGTGCGCTCATCGCCTCCGGCGGGGTGGCGGTCACGTACTTCACCGCCGCGGCCGCCACCGCCGCCACCGTCGCCCTCGTCGCCGGGATCGGGCGCTGCCCGCCCCGCGGCGGCGGGCACGAGCACCCGCTGCGGGCCCTGCGCAGCGGGGTGCGGTTCGCCGTCCGGCAGCCGGTGGTGCGCAGCGCGCTCCTGGTGGGGCTGCTCGCCGCCCTGGCGAGCGGCCCCCTCGTGCTCCTGCCGGCGTTCGTGGACCGGGTGCTCGGGGCCGGACCGTCGACGCTCGGCCTGCTGTACGCGGCGCCCGCGGTGGGCGCCGTCGCCGGTTCCCTGACCAGCGGGTGGACCGGCCGGGTGCGCCGCGCCGGCGTCGCCCTGCTCGCCGCGGTCACCGTGATGGCGCTGGGGCCGCTGGTCCTCGGCCTGTCCCCGAACGTCCCCGGCGGCGCACCCCTGGTGGCCGCGGTGGCGTTCTGCGGGCTCGCCGGGCACGGCCTCGGGCGCGCCCTCGGCGACGTGCTGCGCTTCGCCCTCGTGCAGCGGCACACCCCCGACGAGCTGCGGGGGCGGGTCTCCAGCCTGTGGCAGGTGCAGGCCGTCACGGGCGGCGCGCTCGGGTCCGCCGCCGCGGGCCTGCTCGGGCGCTGGTTCGACCCCGGCACCGCGCTGCTCGTCCACGGCCTCGCCGGCCTGGCCCTCGCGCTGGTGCTCGCCGCCGCCGTCCGCCCGCTGTGGCGCACGCGCACCCCCGTGCCCGTGGGACCCCGCGGGCACGGGCCCGCAGAACTCACCACCACAGGAACCACCACAGGAAGGCGATCCCCGTGACCACGCAGAACCCCTCCACCGCACCGGCGCCCGCGCTGACCGGCGACCGGGTGCGCGCCGACGTCGCCCAGCTGCTCGGCTGCGACCCGGCCGACCTCGACGCCGACGAGGACCTGCTCGACCGGGGCCTGGACTCCATCCGGCTGATGACCCTCGTCGAGCGCTGGCGCCGCGCCGGCGCGAGCGGCCTGGAGTTCGCGGACCTGGCCGAGCAGCCCGTGCTGCGCCGCTGGCAGGAGCTGGTCGTCCCCCACCCCTGACGCACCCGCACCCCGCGGTGGTCGAGGGAGCGGCCACCCCCTCGACCACCGCGGGGAGTGCGGGGCGGGACGGTCGGCCGTAACGTCACCCCCGACCCGCCACAGCGACGAGGAGGACGGCGTGCCCGCAGTTCCGAACCTGACCCTGCACGACGGCGTGGAGATCCCGCAGCTCGGCCTGGGGGTGTGGCAGGTCCCGCAGGAGCAGACCGCCGAGGTGGTGCTCACCGCCCTCGGCGCCGGCTACCGGCACGTCGACACCGCCGCCGGCTACGGCAACGAGGCCGGCGTCGGCGACGCGCTGCGCGTCACCGACGTGCCCCGCGAGGAGGTGTTCATCACCACCAAGCTGGCCAACGAGCAGCACGGCCGCGACAGGACGCTGCGCGCCTTCGACGAGAGCATGGCCAAGCTGCAGCTCGAGTTCCTCGACCTGTACCTCATCCACTGGCCCACCCAGCGCGACGACTACGTCGAGACCTGGAAGGCGTTCGAGGAGCTGCACCGCGACGGGCGCATCCGCACCATCGGCGTCTCCAACTTCCAGAAGACCCACCTGCGCAAGCTCATGGACGAGACGGAGATCGTCCCCACCGTCAACCAGGTGGAGCTGCACCCCTACCTCGTGCAGGAGGACCTGCGCGCCTTCCACGCCGAGCACGGCATCGCCACCGAGGCGTGGAGCCCCCTGGCCCGCGGCGGGGAGCTGCTGTCCGACCCCGTCGTCACCCGCATCGCCGCCGAGACCGGCCGCGAGCCCGCCCAGGTCGTCATCCGCTGGCACCTGCAGCTGGGCAACGTCGTCATCCCCAAGTCCGTGACGCCCTCGCGCATCGAGAGCAACGTCGACGTGTTCGGCTTCAGCCTCAGCGACGAGCAGGTCGCCGACCTCAGCGCCCTGAACCGCGACGAGCGCACCGGACCCGACCCGGACACCTTCGGCTGACCGGGGACCCCGTGCGCGGACCCGCGCGGCCGGAGGGGACGGGTGCGGCGGGGCGGGCACCCGCCCCGCCGCACCCCCTGCCGGTCACGACGCTGCTGCCGGCCCGGCCCGACGTCGACCTGGACCGGTTCGCGCGGCTGGCGACCGTCGCCCTGGGCGCCCCCGTCGGGCTGGTCTCCATGGTCGGTGCCGGTGGCCAGGTCCTCCCCGGCTGCGTCGGGCTGCCCGAACCCTGGCAGAGCGAGCGCGCCACGCCCCTGACGCACTCGCTGTGCCAGCACGTCGTCACCTCCGGGCGCACCTTCGTCGTCGACGACGCGCGCGCCGAACCGCTGACCGCGTCCTCGCTGGCGATCCCCGACCTCGACGTCGTCGCCTACGCCGGGGCGCCCCTGCGGCTGGCCGACCCCGCCGCCGGCGCCGGGGACCGCGCGGACGGGGGCGGGCCGGCCGCCCCCGTCGTCGGCGTCCTGTGCGCCATCGACAGCCGGCCGCGGCCCTGGACGCCCGAGCAGGTCGCCGTCCTGGAGGACCTCGCCGCGGCGTGCTCGGCCGAGCTGAGCCTGCGAGCGGTGCAGGAGCGCCAGCGGCTGCTGCTCACCCTGGCCGAGAGCCTCGTCGGCGCCCGCTCCGTGCCCGAGGTGGACGCCGCCGTCTCCGCCGTCACCCGCACCCGGCTCGGCGGTGCCCGCTCGGTGCTGATGCTGCGCGACGAGCACGACCCCACCCTCGTCCCCGTCACCACCGCACCGGGCGGCGCACCGGGCGGCGTCCCGGGCAGTGCCGGCCCGCCCGTCGAGCACCTCGACGAGGACCTGCCCGCCACCGCCGCGGCGCGCGGTCGCCGCCCGCTGCTGTTCGCCGACCGCGCCGAGCTGACGGCCGCGTTCCCGCGACTGGCGCAGGGCGCTGCGGGCGACGGCCCGGGCGCCGACGCGTTCCTGCCGCTGCTGGTCGGCGAGGAGGTGCTCGGCGTGCTGCTGCTGCTGTGGCCGGAGGCGCGCCCCGTCCTGGCGGCGGAGGAGGAGGTGTGGAGCGCGCTGGCCCGCTTCACCGCCCAGGCCCTGCACCGCGCCCAGCTGGAGCAGCGGCACCGCTCCCGCGCCGAGGTGCTGCAGCGCTCCCTGCTGTCCACGCTGCCGCAGGTGGACCACCTGCGCACCGTCGGCCGGTACGTGCCCGCCGCCCGCGAGGAGCAGGTCGGCGGCGACTGGTACGACGCGGTCGTGCTGCCCGACGGCGCCCTCAGCGTCGTCATCGGCGACGTCGCCGGCCACGACACCGCCGCCGCCGGCGCCATGGGACAGGTGCGCGGGCTGCTGCGGGCCTTCACGTGGGACCGCCCCGAACCGACCAGCGAGGTCGTCGGCCGCCTGGACCGGGCGCTGCTCGGCCTGGGCGTGGACGCCCTGGCCACCCTCGTGGTGGCGCGCGTGGAGCAGGACCCCGGGCGCGGCGCGCGGCGGCTGCGCTGGACCAACGCCGGGCACCCCCCGCCCGTCCTGCTGCACCCCGACGGGCGCACCGAGCTGCTGCGCACCCCGCCCGACCTGCTCGTGGGGCTCCTCGGCGACGTCGCCCGGCACGACCACGCCGTGGACGTCGCCGACGGGTCGGTGCTGCTGCTCTACACCGACGGGCTCATCGAGAAGCGCGGCCACAGCCTCGCCGGCGGCGTCGAGCGCGTCCGGGAGGTCCTGGGGCGCCTGCACCACCTGCCGCTGGAGGAGCTGCTGGACGAGCTGCTGGCCGAGCTGGTCGGCGACCGCGGCGAGGACGACTGCGCGCTGCTGGCGGTGGCGTTCGACCCGCCCGCCACCGCCGAGCGCTGACGGTCAGCGCCCGCGGCGCTCGCGGGAGCGCAGGTCCACCACGCGCGGCGCCGCCGCGCGCACCCCGCCGCCGGCGGCGCGGCCCCGCTCGCCCTTGCCCGCCTTCGCCTCGTACATGGCGGCGTCGGCCTCCTGCAGCACCCGGTGCGCGTCCGCGCCGCGCGCCGCGATCGACAGGCCCACGCTGATGCCGACGGGGAACTCCCACCCCGCGACGCGGAACGGCTCGCCCATCGCCGCGACGATGCGCCCGGCGACGGCCTCCGCCGCGGAGGCGTCCGGCAGGTCCGGGCACACCACGGCGAACTCGTCGCCGCCGATGCGGGCCACCGTGTCGCCCGGGCGCACCGCGGCGCTCAGCCGCTCCGCCACCCCGATGAGGACGTGGTCGCCGGCGGCGTGCCCGCCGGTGTCGTTGACGGGCTTGAAGTCGTCCAGGTCGCAGTACAGCAGCGCCACCTGCCGGCCCGAGCGGCTCGCCGCGCCCAGGGCGTGGCGAAGCCGGTCCTCCAGCAGCGTCCGGTTCGGCAGGCCCGTGAGCGCGTCGTGCAGCGCGGCCTCGCGCAGCCGGCGCTGCACCAGCCGCCGCTGGGTGACGTCGACGACCTGCACCACGGCGGCGACCTCCCCGGGTCGGCCGTCCTCGCGCGAGGTGGGCCACGCCGACGCCGCCAGCTCCAGCCACACGTCGCCGTCGCCGTGCTGCACCTCGGCGTGCCAGTGGGCGTTCTCCCCGGCGTGCACCCGGCCCACCATCTCGTGAACGGCCTCCACGAACGCCTCGCGGTGCTCCCCGTGCACCTGCTCGGACCAGTCCGAGCCGACGGGCACGTCGGTGCCCAGCATCGTCGCGAGGCGGTCGTTGACGCGCGCGACGACCGCGGTGCCGTCGGCGCGCAGCCGCAGCAGCGCCACCCCCAGCAGGGCGTCGTCGAACGTGCGGCGGAACAGCTCCTCGCGCCGGCCGGCCTCCACCACCGCGCGCTCGCGGGCCCGCACCACCAGCGACATGACCATCGTCACCGCGCCGCAGGTGAACAGCAGCGCCTGCAGCACCGCGGTGCGGTGGGCCGTCGCGAACTCCGCGTACGGGCCCAGGCCGGCGGCGGTGCCGGTGGTCACCAGCACCGCCACCACCAGCAGGCAGGACAGGGCCCGGCCCAGCCCGAGGCGCGCCGCACCCCACAGCACCGGCACGACCACCAGGAACGACCACGGCCCGGAGTCCAGGCGCCAGAACAGCGCCAGGGCCACCGCCGCCGACACCAGCAGCGCCGCGGCCCACTCGGTGCGCGCGGCGCGGGTGCGCCGGTCCACCGCGCGCGGTGCACCCGCCGGCAGCAGCAGCGGGGCCACCAGCAGCACGCCCAGCAGTTGCGCCGACGCGTGCTGCAGCACACCGCCGGGCACCGTCGTGGACTGCGCGAGCACGCACGCGGCGGCCACCCCCGCCGTCGCGCCGGCCGCCAGCCGCCACGCGTCGCGCGTGGTGCGCATCCGCACCGGCCGGCCGCCGGTCAGCAGGCTCGTCACCGAGGCGCCCACGGCGCACTGCACCGCCTGCGCGGAGGCGAGCAGGGCCGTGTCCGTGGGGTCCACGCCGATCGCGCGCGCGCCCAGCGCGCTGCCGACGAGCGTCCCGGCGACGCACCACCACCGCCGGGCCGGCCGCCGCACCGCCAGCGCCAGCGCCGCGCCCGCCGCCGGCCACCACACCGCGGTGGTCGCCGGGCCGGACGTGCCCGTCGTGCCGACCACGGGGGCCAGCGCGACCAGGGCGCCCACGAGGACCGCCGTCGTCACGGCGAGGCGCAGGCCCGCCGAGCGGGGGGTGACGGTGCGCCGGGCTCCCCTCCTGCCCCCGGCGCTGCCCGCCCCACCCCCGCGGACGAGCACCTGCTCGTCGTCGTGACGCTGCGTCGTCGTGCTCATGGGCCCTCATCGGCAGGCCGCGGCCGGGACTTGAGCCCCCGTCCGGGGGAGTCCCCGGGGCCGCACCGGGCACACCCGCGCATCGGCGATCCTGGTGCCGTGAGCACGACGGCCCCGCCCGGCACCCCGCACTCCTCCCACTGGGGGGCGTTCACCGCCACCACCGGCGCCGACGGCCGCGTCTGCGTGCGACCCCACCCCGACGACCCGGACCCCTCGCCGCTGCTGGGCAACGTGCCCGTGGCCGCCACGCCCACCGCCCGCGTGCTGCGACCGCACGTGCGCCGCGGCTGGTGGGAGGACGGCTCCGGCCCGGACGACCGCCGCGGCGAGGACGAGTTCATCGCCGTCGGCTGGGACGAGGTCCTGGACCGCCTCGCCGCCGAGTACTCCCGCGTGCTGGGCGAGCACGGCCCCACCGCCGTGTTCGCCGGTTCCTACGGCTGGGCCAGCGCCGGGCGCTTCCACCACGCGCAGAGCCAGGTCCACCGCTTCTCGCACTGCCTCGGCGGCGCCGTGCGCTCCTCCTGGACGTACAGCCACGGGGTCGGCGAGGTCCTCATGCCGCACGTGGTGGGCAACCAGGAACCCCTCCTCTCGCCCACCGCGCTGTCCAGCGTCGAAGCGCACACCGACCTCGTCCTCGCCCTCGGCGGGTTGCCCGCGAAGAACTCCGAGGTCGCCAGCGGCGGCATCAGCCGCCACGAGATCGCCGGGCGGCTGCGCGGCGCGAAGGCCCGCGGCGCCCGGTTCGTGCTCGTCTCCCCGCTGCGCGACGACCTCGCCGCCGAGCTGGACGCCGAGTGGATCGCCCCCGTGCCCGGCACCGACGCGGCGCTGCTGCTGGCGATGTGCCGGGTGCTGGTCACCGAGGGCCTGCACGACGAGGAGTTCCTGGCCCGGTGCTGCTCCGGCACCGAGGAGTTCCTGGCCTCCCTCGACGGCGCCGGGGACGGGGTGGTGAAGACCCCGGAGTGGGCCGAGCGGATCACGCAGGTGCCCGCCGCGACGATCCGCGAACTGGCCCGCCGTGCCGCCGCCGGGCGCACCATGGTCACCGTCAGCTGGTCCGTGGCCCGCACCCGCTTCGGTGAGCAGCCCCTGTGGGCCGCGGTCGCGCTCGCCTGCCTGCTGGGGCAGGTCGGCCTGCCCGGCGGGGGTTTCGGCCACGGCTACGCCTCCACCGGCGGCGTCGGTCGCCGCTCCGGCCACTACCCGCTGCCCACGCTGCCGCAGTTCGCCGACCCGCTGCGCCTGCGCATCCCCGTCGCCCGCATCGCCGACGCCCTGCTGCACCCCGGTGAGCCGTACGAGGTCGACGGCCGGCACGAGGTCTACCCGCACCTGCGCCTGGTGCACTGGGCCGGCGGCAACCCCTTCCACCACCACCAGGACCTGCAGCGGCTGCGCCGCGCGTTCCGGGCCGCCGAGACCGTCGTCGTCCAGGAGCCGTTCTGGACCACCACCGCCCGGCACGCCGACGTGGTGCTCGCCACCACCACCACGCTGGAGCGCGAGGACGTCGGCGCCGCCCGCTACGACGACCGCCTGATCCACATGGGTCGCGTGCACGAGCCCCTCGGCGAGGCCCGCGACGACTACGCGGTCCTCGCGGCGCTCGCTCAGCGCCTGGGGGCGGGGGAGCGGTTCACCGAGGGCCGCGACGCGCAGCAGTGGGTGGAGCACCTGTTCGAGGAGTGGCGCACCGGGCCGGCCGCCCGCGCGGGCCTCACCCCGCCGCCGTACCGGGAGTTCCGCGAGGCGGGGGAGTTCCTGCTGCCCGACGAGCCGGAGGAGAAGGTGATGTTCGCCTCCTTCCGCGCCGACCCGCAGCGGTTCCCGCTGCGCACCCCCAGCGGCCGCATCGAGCTGCACTCGCCCGCCGTGGAGTCCTTCGGCTACGACGACTGCCCCGGCCACCCCGTGCACCTGCCCACCGACGAGGCGCCCGACGACGAGTTCCCGCTGTGGCTGATCGCGAACAACCCCGCCACCCGCCTGCACAGCCAGCTCGACCACGGCGCGCACTCGCAGGCCGGCAAGGTCGCCGGCCGCGAGCCGGTGCGCCTGCACCCGGACGACGCCGCCGCGCGCGGGCTGACGGACGGGCAGGTCGTCGTGGTGCGCAGCCGGCGCGGCAGCTGCCTGGGCGGGCTCGTCGTCTCCGACGCGGTGCGCCCCGGGGTGGTGCAGATGTCCACCGGCGCCTGGTGGGACCCCGCCGCCGGCGCCGAGGCCGGCGTCACCTGCGGCTACGGCAACGTCAACGTCCTCACCCGCGACGTCGGTTCCTCGCGCCTGGCGCAGGCCTGCACCGGGCAGCACGCGGCGGTGCAGGTCAGCGCCCACACCGGGCCCGTGCCGCGGGTGACGGTGTTCGACCAGCCGGTGGCGAGCGGGCCCGCCTGAGCGGCACCGGCGCGCCACCCGGGACACCGCCGCCGGGATTCGCCCGGACGGGTGAGTTCTTGAGGCATCATGGCAGCCCATGCCGGTGCGCTCGCCGCACCGCCGAGGCGCGGAGGTGCCACAGGTGACCGAGGGCTGGTCGGACGACAGGCTGACGTCCGCCTCCGACGCCCCCTCCGTGGTCCGGCACCGCGCCGGGCCGGCGGACGACCCGGACCGCTACGAGCTGCTCGGGGAGGCCGAGGGCGTCGACGAGGCCTGGCACGTGCTGGACCACCGCGCGGCGGCGGGCGAGGCGCTGTTCACCCTCGCCGCGCTGCGCCCGGTGCGGACCGGGGACGCACGGGACGGGGACGCGCAGGCGCCGGACCCGGCCACCGTGGAGCAGCTGTGGCGCGAGCGCGCCGCCGGGCTGAGCCGGGTGCGGCACGAGTGCCTGGCCGCCGTCGTCAGCACCTTCACCGGCGCCGCCCCCCACGCCCCCGGCCGCGCCGGCACCGCCGACCCGGCGTGGAACTACGCCGTCCTGGAGCAGGCCCCCGGCCGGTCCGTCGCCGACTGGCTGCACGACGACCCCGGCGCCGGGCTCGACGAGCGCTTCGCCGTGCTGGCCACCACCGCCGGCGTCCTGGAGGAGCTGCACCGCGGCACCGACCACACCCCGCCGCTCGTGCACGGCGCCATCACCCCCCGCACCGTCCGCCTCGGCGGCTTCTTCCCCGGCGACGGCGTGCGCCTGGCCGGCGCCAGCCTGGGCGGGGTGCGCGCCGGCGCGGCCCAGCGCACCCCGACGCCCTACACCGCACCGGAGGTGCGCGCCGGGGCGCTGCCGTCCACGGCGAGCGACGCGTTCAGCTTCGCGGCCACCGCCGTGTTCGTCCTGACCGGGCAGAGCCCCGCGGCCGGCCCCGACGGGGTCCTCGACCCGGCGCTCGTGCGACGCCAGCTCGCCGCGGCCCCGCACACCGCCGCGCACCCGCGCATCGCCGATCTGCTGCTGCCGGCCCTGTCCGCCGACCCCCGCGAGCGGCCCGACCACCTGCCCGGCTGGATCGGCGCCGTCCGCGCGGTCGCCTCGACGCCCGTGGTGGCCGCCGGTGCCGGTGGCCTGGACGGCTGGGAGGCGCCGGTGCCCGGGGCGCGGCCCGCCGCCGCGCCGCGCCGCGCACGCACCCTGCCCCGGCGTCCCGTCGCGGTCGTCGTCGGTGCGCTGGTGCTGGCCACCGCGGGCACGGCCATCGCCGTCACCGCCGTGCAGCAGGGCAGGCTGGAGGAGGTCCCCAACCCGGTGGCGATCGTGCAGCCGCCCCCCACCACCGCGCTGCCCACCTCCGCGCCGGTCGTGCCCCCGCCGTCCGCGCCGGGCTCGGTGCAGGACGACCCGGACCCGGCGGACGTGCCCGCCACCAGCGGCCGCGCCCCCGTCCGCACCGGGGCCGGTGGCGCCACCGCGCCCGCCGCGCCCACCGCGAACCCGTCGGTGCCCGCGGCGCCTTCCGCCGCGGCACCCTCGACCGCTGCGCCCGGCGCCTCACGCTCGCCCACCCCGCCGAGGACCTCGCCGCCGACCCTGCCGCCGCCGACGGCCGGTGGGCCGCTCGTCCCCCCGGCCGCGGAGGAACCGGCCGCCCCGCCGGCCACCACGGCACCGCCCGCGGAGCCGCCGGCCACCACGGCACCGCCCGCGGAGCCGCCGGCCACCACGGCACCGCCCGCGGAGCCGCCGCCGCAGGACCCGACGGAGACCGAGAGCCCCACGGAGACGGAACCCCCGGCGCAGACACCACCGCCGGACCCGCCCACCACCACGACGGCCGACCCGGTCGAGCCGGCCGACCCGGTCGTGCCGGCCGACCCGGTCGTGCCGACCGTCACGCCCGGCGGTTTCGTCCCCGAGGTGGACCCGCCCCGCCTGCCCTGAGGCCGTCGCGGCGGGTCAGCGGGCCGGGGCGCTCCCCGCGACCGCCCGCCGGCCCGCCAGCAGCACCGCGACGGCCGCGTACCCCGCGCCGAGCGCGACGGCCACGGCGCCCAGCCGCCCGTCCGCCGGCACCAGCAGCACCGCCGCACCGCACGCCAGGCAGTAGCTGACGTTGAAGACCAGGTCGTACGCGGTGAACACCCGCCCGCGGTAGGCGTCGTCCACGCTGCGCTGCACCACGGTGTCCACGCCGATCTTCGCGCCCTGCCCGCCCAGGCCCAGCGCCGCCGCGGCCACCGCCAGCACCGCGGGGGAGGTGCTCAGCCCCACCGCGACCTGGCCGGCACCGGCCACCAGCAGGCACAGCGCGATCCAGCCGTTCACCCGACCGCGCGCACCCCACGGCGCCAGCACGGCCGCCAGGCCCGCGCCCGCGGCCACCGCGCTCAGCAGCACGCCCAGCGCGGCCAGCCCGGCCGCGGCGTCCCCGCCGGCCAGCGTGGTGCGGCACAGCACCACCACCGCCACCGTCGTCAGCCCGAACGCCCACCGGTGCCAGGCCACCACCCCCAGCGCCGCCGCGGCCGCCCGGCGCTCGCGCAGGTGCGCCACGCCGGCGAGCACGTCGCGGGCGCTGGCGCGCAGCACCGCGGTGGCCGTGCCGCGCGGGCCGGCCGCGACGGCACCCGGGTCCGGGCCCAGCAGCCCGCGCGGGAAGCGCAGCGCCAGCGCACCGGCGAGCAGGTACCCGCCCGCCGCGGCCAGCAGGGCCACGACGTCCGCGTCGCCGCCCGTGCCGGCCGCCGCCGTCGCCGCGACCGTGACCGCCGCCCCCACCCCGGCCGCGACGGTGCCCGCGCTCGGGGTGACCGCGTTGGCGATCACCAGCCGGCCGGGGACCACCACGCGCGGCAGTGCCGCCGACAGCCCCGCCAGCAGCGCCCGGTTCACCGACAGCACCGCCAGCGCCAGGGCGCCCACCACCGCGTCGCCCGCCCCCACCGCCAGGGCGCCGGCCCCGCACACCGCCAGCACCGCGCGCAGCAGGTTGCCCAGCCCCAGCACCGAGCGGCGCGGGCGGCGGTCCAGCAGCACGCCCGCCCACGGCCCCACCACGGTGAACGGCAGCAGGAGCACCGCCGCGGCGAACGCCACCTGGGCGGGCGTGGCCTGCCGTTCGGGCGAGAAGAAGAACAGCGACGCCAGCCCGGCCTGGAAGGCGCCGTCGGCGGCCTGGCCCGCCAGCCGCACACCCAGGAGGTGCCGGTAGCGCGGGGTCCTGACCAGCAGCGCGAGCTCCTCGAGCACTCCCGGCCGCGGCACGCGACCACGCTACGGGGGAGGCGCGCCGGTGCCGCGGTGGAGGTCTCGTGCACACCGGGCGCGGGGAGCCCGCCTGGCGGGTGGCGCACCCGGCGGCACGCATACTGGGACGGCCGGTGGGCGGGGGCCCGAGCACGCGCGGGGCCCCGCTGAAGATCCGGCCGGCGCCTGCCGATGCACCACCAGCGCACCCGCGCCGGGGGGGGGGGGGGGGGGGGGGGGGGGGGGGGGGGGGGGGGGGGGGGGGGGGGGGGGGGGGGGGGGGGGGGGGCGGGGGGCGCCGCGGCCCCCGGCGCCGGGCGGCGCCCGGCGGGGGGGGGGGGGGGGGGGGGGGGGGGGGGGGGGGGGCGGGGGGGGGGGGGGGGGCGGGGGGGGGGGGGGGGCGCGCGGGCCCGCCGCCCCCCCCCCCCCCCCCCCCCCCCCCCCCACCTCGGCGTCGGCCAGGGCCGCTGCGGCGGCGCGGGCGTCCTGCGGGCTCTGCGCGGCCAGCGCCGCGCGGGCCATGGCGCGGCAGGTGGCAGCGCTGGTGCGCGCCAGCGCGAAGCGGACGGCGGGCACGGCGGCCGGGGCCATCGACAGGCTCGTCACGCCCAGGCCCACCAGGACCAGGGCCAGCAGCGGGTCCCGGGCGGCCTCCCCGCACACGCCGACCGGCCTGCCGGCAGACGCGCCCGCCTCACCGGTCAGCCCGACCAGCTGCAGCACGGCCGGCTGCCACGGGTCGAGCAGCTCGGCCAGCTCGCCGGCGAGGCGGTCCGCGGCCATCGCGTACTGGGTGAGGTCGTTGGTGCCGATGCTGACGAAGTCCAGCCCGGCGGCCAGCAGCGCCGGGGCTCGCAGCGCGGCGGCAGGCACCTCGACCATGGCGCCGACGGTGCGCAGCCCGGCCGCGCGGGCCTGCGCGGCGAAGTCCGCGGCTTCGGCGGGCGTGGCGACCATGGGGGCCATCACCCACGGGTCGGTACCGGTGCGCTCCGCGGCGGCGGCCAGTGCCCGCAGCTGGGTGGTGAGCAGCTGGGGGTGGCGTCGGGCGGTGCGCAGTCCCCGCACCCCCAGCGCCGGGTTCTCCTCGGGCTCGACCTCGACGAAGGCCAGCGGCTTGTCCGCGCCGGCGTCCAGGGTGCGCACCACGACCTTGCGGCCGGCGAACGCGGCGAGCACGCGGGCGTAGGCGTCGGCCTGCTCGGCCTCGGTGGGCTCCGTGGTGCGCTCCAGGAAGAGGACCTCGGTGCGGAACAGGCCGACACCCTCGACGGCGGCGGCGCCGGCACCGACGGCAGCCCGCTCGGCGTCCTCGACGGCGCCGACGTTGGCGAGCAGCTGCACGGCCAGGCCGTCGGCGGTGCGGCCGGGGCCGCCCGGGGCCTGCGCCAGCGCGGCGCGCGCGGCGCGGCGGGCCTCGACGGCCTCGACGAGCTCGGCGGGAGGGGCCGGGGTGACGGTGCCCTCCCGCGCGTCCAGGGCGACCCGCTCACCGGCCGGCAGCGCCAGGGCGCCGGCCACGCGCACCACGCACGGCACGTCGAGCTGCGCGGCGATGATCGCGGTGTGGCTGGTGGGGCCGCCCAGCTCGGTGACGATGCCGACGACCTTCGCCAGGTCCAGGGTGGCGGTGTCGGCCGGCGCGAGGTCGGCGGCCACGACGACGGAGGGGCCGTGCAGGTCGGGCACACCCGGCTGGGGCAGGCCGAGGACGTGGGCGACGACGCGGTCGCGCACGTCCCGCAGGTCGGTGACCCGCTCGGCCAGGTACGGCCCCGAGGCGGCGAGGACCTCGCAGAAGCCCTCCACGGCGGCGTCGACCGCGCCGGCCGGACCGGTGCCGGCGGCGATGCGCCGCTCGACGTCACCGAGCAGGCCCGGGTCCTCGGCCATCAGGGCGGTGGCCTGGAGCACGTCGGCGGTGGTGCCACCGGCCGCCGCGGCGCGCTCGCGCAGCGTGGCAGCGACGACGGCGAACGCCTCGTGCACGGTGGCGACGGCGGCGGCCGGGTCGGCCGCGGCCGGCTCGTCGGCCGGCGGGCGGGCGGCCGGCGCGACGAGCACGACGGTGCCGACGGCGGCGGAGGTGCCGACGCCCACGCCGGTCAGCACGGCGGGCGTCGCGGGTTCGGTGAGCGTCACGGCGGGTCCTCGGTCCTGTCGTCGGGTGGAACTGGTGGGGCGGGTCGTCCGGGGCCGGGCTTCAGGCCGCGTCGTGGTCGGTCTCGACGAGGCGGGCCAGCTGCTCCAGGGCCTGCTCGGCACCCTCGCCGTCGGCGGCCAGGGTCACGCTCTCGCCGTGCTGGGCGCCCAGGCCCATGACCATGAGGATGCTGCGCGCGTCGACGGCGGCACCCTCGCCCTTGGCGATGGTGACGGGCAGGCCGGTGGCCACGACGGCCTGGACGAACAGGGACGCGGGGCGGGCGTGCAGGCCGACGCGGGAACCGACGACGGCGGTGCGGCTGGGCACGGGGTTCTCCTCCGGGGACGGGGTGGTGCTCGGCGCTCGTGCGCCGGGACAGGGGGACGCCCGGCGGCCCCCTCGGGGGCCGCCGGGCGGAGGGGTCAGGCCGAGACGGGCTGGCCGCTGGTGCTTCCGGCCACCGCCGAGCCGGCGGGGGTCTCGGTGCCCTTGCGGTGGGCGCCCTTGAAGGCGACGACGGCCAGGGCGGTGACGACGGTGCCCACGACGATGGCCAGCAGGTACAGCAGGGGCTGGCTGACCAGGCCGAGGACCACGATGCCGCCGTGCGGGGCGCGCAGCGCGTTGCCGAAGGCCATCACCAGACCGCCGGTGACCCCCGAGCCGATCATGCAGGCGGGGATGATGCGCAGCGGGGCGGCCGCGGCGAACGGGATGGCCCCCTCGCTGATGAAGAAGGCGCCCAGCAGGACCGCCGCCTTGCCGTTCTGCTGCTCGGCCTCGGTGAACAGGCGCTTGCGCAGGAACGTCGCCAGCGCGATGCCCAGCGGCGGGGTCATGCCGGCGGCCATGACCGCGGCCATGACCTTCAGCTCGACGGGGCTGCCGGAGGAGGCCGCGGCGGTGGCCAGGCCGGTGGTGGCGAAGGTGTAGGCCACCTTGTTCACCGGGCCGCCCAGGTCGACGGCCATCATCACGCCGAGGATGACGCCGAGCAGGACGATCCCGGAACCGGAGAGCGAGTTCAGGCCGCTGGTGAGCGAGTCCATCAACCACTTCAGCGGCCGGCCCAGCACCACGAGCATGACGAACCCGGTGACGATCGTGGCCACCAGCGGGATGACGACGACGGGCATGATGCCGCGCACCGCGTTCGGCACCTTCAGCCGCGCCAGGCCCAGGGCGACGAAACCCCCGAGGAAACCGGCGGCCAGTCCGCCGAGGAAACCGGCGCCCACGGTGACCGCGAGCGCCCCGCCGACGAAACCGGGCGCGATGCCGGGGCGGTCGGCGATGCCGAAGGCGATGAACCCGGCCAGGACGGGCACGAGGAACCCGAACGCGGCCTGCCCGACGACGAGCAGCAGACCGGCCCACTGCTCGCGGCTGGTGGCGTCGAAACCGTCGGCGAACAGGCCGGTGAAGTAGCCGTTGGCGCTCTCGTCCCCGCGGTCCAGGGCGATCTCGTAGCCGCCCAGCATGAACGCCAGGGCGATGAGGATGCCGCCGGCGGCCACGAACGGGATCATGTAGCTGACGCCCGTCATGAGCCACTGCCGCACGCGGGTGCCGACGCCGGCACCGGTGGTGACCTTCGTCGCCGACGCGGCGGGTGCGCCCGGGACGTCGTGGCCGGGCTGGACGGCAGGGCCGGCGCCGGAGCGCGCACCGGCGGCCTCGACGGCGGCGACGGCCGCGGCCACGACACCGGGGGCGTCTGCGACGGCCTTCTTCACGCCGACGTCGACGAACGGCTTGCCGGCGAAGCGCTCCTTGTCGCGCACCTCGAGGTCCGCGGCGAAGATGACGCCGTCGGCGGCGGCGACGACCGCGGGGTCGAACGGGGCGGACCCCGCGGCGCCCTGCGTCTCGACGGTGACCTCGTGCCCGGCGGCCTTCCCGGCCTGCTCCAGGGCCTCGGCGGCCATGTACGTGTGGGCGATGCCGGTGGGGCAGGACGTGATCGCGACGAACTTCATCGTCCGTACACCTCTTCCATGACGGTGCGGGCGACCGACGCGGCGTCGGGCGCGTCCAGCAGGGACTGGCGGAAGGAGACGTGCACCAGCCGGCGGGCCAGCGCGGCGAGGATGGTCATGTGGTCGGCCTCGCCCGTGGTGGGGGCCGCGATGAGGAACACCAGGTTGGCGGGTCCGTCGGGGGCGCCGAAGTCCACGCGCTCGCCGCTGAGGACCCGGCCCACGGCGAGGCTGGGCACGGTGACCGCCTCGGAGCGGGCGTGCGGCAGGCCGATGCCGCCGGGGATGCCGGTGGCCATCTGCTCCTCGCGGGCGGCGACGTCGGCGAGGAACTGCTCCAGGTCGGTGACGCGCCCGGCGGCCTGCAGTTTCTGGGCGAGCTGGCGCGTGGCGTCGACGCGGTCGCTCGCGCGCAGGTCGGCGATGACCAGGTCGCCGGTGATCAGGTCCGGGGTGTTCGCGGTGTCGCTCATCGCTGCAGGTCCTTCACGGGGGTGTCGGGGTCGGGGTTCTCGACGACGCGGACGCCTTCGGCGCCCGTCCGCGTCTGTTCGGGGCCGGGGACGGTGCTGCCGGGCAGGAGGACGGCCGCGCGGCCCCAGGCGACCGCCTGGGCCAGCCGCCTCGGGGCAGGGCCCTCGGCGGCCAGGTAGCCGGCCAGGGTGCAGTCCCCCGCGCCGACCGTGCTGCGCGGCACCAGGGGCGAGCCGCCCGCCCACCAGGTGCCCTCGGCGGTGGCCAGCAGCGCGCCGGCCTCGCCGAGGCTGACGAGGACGTCGCCGCAGCCGCGCGCACGCAGCTCGGCCGCGGCGGTGCGCACGTCGCCGACGGTCGTCAGCTCGCGGGCCACCAGCTCGGCCAGCTCCTCCAGGTTGGGCTTGACCACGTCGGGGCCGGCCTCGACCGCCGCGGCCAGCGCCGCGCCCGAGGTGTCCACGGCCGTGGCCGTGCCGGACTCGCGGGCGAGGTGGACCAGGCGGGCGTGCAGGTCGGCCGGAGCGCCCGGCGGCAGGCTGCCGCTGGAGGCCAGCCAGCGCGGGCCGACGGTGAGCCGGGCGCGCACGGTCCGCAGCAGCGACTCCAGCTCCTCGCCGGACAGCAGCGGCCCGGGCTCGTTGAGCTTGGTGGTGGTGCCGTCGGCCTCGACGACGGTCGTGTTGGTGCGGATCGTGCCGCCGATGGCGACGGGCACGACCTCCACGCCCTGCGGAGCGAGCATCGCGACGAGCCGGTCACCGTCGACGCCTCCGCAGGGCAGCAGGGCAGCGGCGCGGGCGCCGTGCAGGGCCAGGGCGCGGGCGACGTTGACACCCTTGCCGCCGGCCTCCACCGAGGCGCCGGTGGCGCGGTGGACCTCGCCGCGCGTCAGGACGGCCAGCTCGACGGTGCGGTCGATGCTGGGGTTGGGCGTGACGGTCAGGACCGCCGGGTGCGCGGCGCTCACGCCCGCACGACCCGCGGTCCGGCGGCCTCGACGTCGGCGACGACGTCGGGGTCCGCCCCGGAGTCCGTGATCACGGTGTCGACCCCTTCCAGGTCAGCGACGTGGGCGAAGTCGTCCCGGCCGAGCTTGGAGTGGTCGGCCAGGACGACGGTGCGGCGGGCGGCGCGCATCAGCGCGCGCTTGACGCCGGCCTCGGCGAGGTCGGGCGTGGTGAGCCCGCGCTCGACGCTGAGGCCGTTGGTGCCCAGGAAGCAGACGTCGGCGAAGACCTCCGCCAGGGCCCGCTCCGCCCAGGCCCCGACCGCGGCCAGGGTGCGCCCGCGCACCTGGCCGCCGACCAGGTGCAGCGTGACGTTGCTGCGGGTGGCCAGGGCCTGGGCGATCTGCAGCCCGTGGGTGACGACGACGAGGTCGCGGTCGGCGGGCAGCAGCTCCGCGAAGCGCGCGGTGGTGGTTCCGGCGTCGACGAGCACCGTGCCGCCCTCGGGCAGCTCGGCCAGCGCCGTCTTGGCGATGCGCTCCTTCTCGGCGCTGAACACCTCCTGCCGCTCCCCCACGGCCAGCTCGGCGCCCAGTCGCTCGACGGGGATGGCGCCGCCGTGCACGCGCCGCACCAGGCCGTGGCGCTCCAGCGCCGTCAGGTCGCGGCGGATGGTCTCGGGGGTGACGTCCAGGGCCTCGGCGAGCGCGGTGACCTCGACCCGGCCCGCCGCGCGGGCTCGTTCGAGGATCGCCTGGTGGCGCTCCGGTGCGTACATCGCCGACTCCATCGTCCGTGCCGACCCGCGGAGCGGGCACTTCCGGACCCGAAGGGGTCCGTTGACGGAGATGATGGGCCGACACCGGGCGCAGTGTCAAGCAAACGGGCATGATCGGACAGCCAACCGGACCGGAAGCCACATGCCGTGACGGGAACCGCACCGGCAGCGCACGACGCCCCCGCCGCCGGGCGGCAGCGGGGGCGTCGTGCGGGCAGGGCGGTTCAGGCGTCGATGCGCTCGCGGTCCAGCCGCTCGGCCCCGGCGATGATGAAGTCCTTGCGAGGGGCGACGTCGTTGCCCATGAGCAGCTCGAAGACCCGCTCGGCCGCCGCGCCGTCCGCGATGGTGACCCGCCGCAGCGTGCGGTGCTGAGGTTCCATCGTGGTCTCGGCCAGCTGGTCCTCGTCCATCTCGCCCAGGCCCTTGTAGCGCTGCGGGTCCTTGTAGGTGCGCCCGCGGCGGTTGAGGTCCGCGGTGACCCGGCGCAGCTCTGCGTCGGAGTAGGTGTACAGCACCTCCTTCTTCGCCCGGCCCGTGCCGTTGACCTCCAGGCGGTGCAGCGGCGGCACCGCGGCGAAGACCCGGCCGGCCTCCACCAGCGGGCGCATGTAGCGGAAGAACAGGGTCAGCAGCAGGGTGCGGATGTGCGCGCCGTCCACGTCGGCGTCCGTCATCAGCACGATCTTGCCGTAGCGCACGGCGGACAGGTCGAAGCTGCGGCCCGACCCGGCGCCCACCACCTGGATGATCGAGGCGCACTCGGCGTTCCTCAGCATGTCCGCGACGGACGCCTTCTGGACGTTGAGGATCTTGCCGCGCAGCGGCAGGAGCGCCTGGTACTCGGAGTTGCGCGCCCCCATCGCCGTGCCGAGCGCCGAGTCGCCCTCGACGAGGAACAGCTCGGTGCGGGTGGTGTCGTCCGAGCGGCAGTCCTTCAGCTTGGCCGGCAGGGAGGAGGACTCCAGGGCGTTCTTGCGCCGCTGCGTCTCCTTGTGCAGGCGCGCGGAGATGCGGCTCTTCATCTCCGAGACGACCTTCTCCAGCACGAGGGCGGCCTGCTGCTTGTCCTCGCGCCGGGGCGAGGCGAGGACCTCGCCCAGCTCCTTCTCCACGACCCGGCGCACGATCTGGCGCACCGCGGCGGTGCCGAGCACCTCCTTGGTCTGCCCCTCGAACTGCGGCTCGGCCAGGCGCACGGTGACGACCGCCGTCAGGCCGGCGAGGATGTCGTCCTTCTCGAGCTTCTCGTCCTTGCCCACCTTCAGCCGCCGGGCCTGGGCGTCCACCTGCTTCTTCACCGCCGCGAACAGGCCCTGCTCGAACCCGGACAGGTGCGTGCCGCCCTTGGGCGTGGCGATGATGTTGACGAAGGAGCGCACGGTCGGCTCGTAACCGGTGCCCCAGCGCAGCGCGACGTCGACCACGCACTGGCGCTGCACGTCCTGCGGCGTCATGTGGCCGCTGTCGTCCAGGACCGGGACCGTCTCGGTGAAGACGTCCTCGCCCTGCAGGCGCCACACGGAGGTCACCGCGGCGTCCGGCGTCAGGTAGTCGGCGTACTCGCTGATGCCGCCGTCGTGCTGGAAGACCTCTTCGGTGGGCTCGGCGCTGCGCTCGTCGCGCACGACGATGCGCAGGCCCGGCACCAGGAAGGAGGTCTGGCGGGCGCGGGCGGCGAGGTCGTCGTAGGAGAACGCCGCCTCCTTGAGGAAGATCTGCCGATCGGCCCAGTACCGCACCCGGGTGCCGGTGACGCCGCGCTTGGTCCGCCCGACGACCTCGAGCCCCTTGGTGGGGGTGAACGCCGCGTCCGGGCCCTCACCTGCGTAGCGGCCCGGCACGCCGCGGCGGAAGCTCGTCGCGTACGTCTTGCCGCCGCGGTCGACCTCCACGTCCAGGCGGGCCGAGAGGGCGTTGACGACGCTGGCGCCCACGCCGTGCAGGCCGCCGGAGGCGGAGTAGGACCCGCCGCCGAACTTCCCGCCGGCGTGCAGGTGGGTGAAGACGACCTCCACGCCCGACAGCCCGGTGCGCGGCTCGACGTCCACCGGGATGCCGCGACCGTCGTCGCGGACCTCCACCGAGCCGTCGGAGTGCAGCGTCACGTCGATGCGGCTGCAGTGCCCGCCGAGGGCCTCGTCGACGGAGTTGTCGATGATCTCCCACACGCAGTGCATGAGCCCGCGCGAGTCGGTGGAGCCGATGTACATGCCGGGGCGCTTGCGGACGGCCTCCAGACCCTCGAGGACCAGCAGGTGCGCGGCGGTGTAGCCCTCCGGGGAACCACCGCCCCCGGGCGCGCTGGAACGGGGCGTCGAGCTGGGTGGAGTCACCCCGGCAGGGTAGACGCAGCCCCCGACGCAGCCCGGTCCAGCGCGCGCCGCGGCGCGACCACCGGCTCGAGGCACCCCCGGGCGCCCTCCGGGGCCTCCGCCCAGAGCGAACGCACTGCTCCACGGGCGTGGGAACGCGCGCGGGGGGCGGGAGGTTGGGACAGAGTGGGCGCGGGAGCACCCGCTGCCGCCGCCCGCAGGACCGGAAGGAGTCGTGGAGTGACCACCACAACAGACCTTGCCAGCGACCCGATGACGGCCGCCGACCGCTGTGACCGCTGCGGCGCGCAGGCCTACGTGCGGGCCCTGCTGGCCTCCGGGGGCGAGCTGCTCTTCTGCGCCCACCACGGACGCGAGCACCGCGACGCCCTCCGCGAGGTCGCGCGGGACATCCAGGACGAGTCCCGCCGGCTCACCGCGACGCCCCCCACCGCCGCGGTGGAGGAGCGCTGATCAGCGAGCAGCAGCACCGACGAGCCCGGCGCCACCCCCGTGGGTGACGCCGGGCTCGTCGTCGTGGCCCTCGCGGTCGCGGTGGGCCTCGTCGGCGTGGTCGTGCCCGTGCTGCCGGGCACCGTCCTCATCGGCCTCGCCGTGCTCGTGTGGGCCGTCGTGGAGGGCGGGGTCGCGTGGGCGTTCTTCGCCGGAGCCGCCCTGCTGCTCGTGGCCGGGCAGGTCGCCATGTACCTGGTACCCGGTCGCCGGCTGACCCGCGCCGGCATCCCCCGCACCACCCTGCTGCTCGGCGGCGCCCTGGGCGTCGTCGGCTTCTTCGTCGTCCCCGTCCTGGGACTGCCGCTCGGCTTCGTGCTCGGCGTGTTCCTCTCCGAGCTCGCACGGGCCTCCCGTGCCCGGCTGGGTGCCGGCAGGGCCTGGGCCTCCACCGTCGAGGCGCTCAAGGGCGTCGGGCTCAGCGTCGCCCTGGAGGGCCTGGCCGGCACTCTCGCGGCCGCCACGTGGGTCGTGGGTGCCCTCGTGCTGCGCGGCTGAAGGCACACCCGCTCCACCGCCCGCAGCGCGGACGTCACCCCGCCGGGCGTGCTCGGGCGGCGCGGAGCGACCCCTGAAGCACCACGGCCCCCGGCCGCCAGGAGGGCGGGCCGGGGGCCGTGGTGCTCCTGGCGGGCCCGCGGGCGGCCGGAGGAGGGGCTCAGTCCAGGTAGTCGCGCAGGACCTGCGAGCGCGACGGGTGGCGCAGCTTCGACATCGTCTTGGACTCGATCTGCCGGATCCGCTCGCGCGTGACCCCGTAGACCTTGCCGATCTCGTCGAGCGTCTTGGGCTGGCCGTCGGTCAGGCCGAAGCGCATGGACACCACGCCCGCCTCGCGCTCGGACAGAGTGTCCAGCACCGAGTGCAGCTGCTCCTGCAGCAGGGTGAAGCTCACCGCGTCCGCCGGCACGACCGCCTCGGAGTCCTCGATGAGGTCACCGAACTCGCTGTCGCCGTCCTCACCCAGGGGGGTGTGCAGCGAGATGGGCTCGCGGCCGTACTTCTGGACCTCGACGACCTTCTCCGGGGTCATGTCGAGCTCCTTGGCGAGCTCCTCCGGAGTGGGCTCGCGGCCCAGGTCCTGCAGCATCTGCCGCTGCACGCGGGCCAGCTTGTTGATGACCTCGACCATGTGCACCGGGATGCGGATGGTGCGGGCCTGGTCCGCCATGGCACGGGTGATCGCCTGGCGGATCCACCAGGTGGCGTACGTGGAGAACTTGTAGCCCTTGGTGTAGTCGAACTTCTCGACCGCACGGATCAGACCGAGGTTGCCCTCCTGGATCAGGTCCAGGAAGAGCATGCCGCGGCCGGTGTAGCGCTTGGCCAGCGAGACCACCAGGCGCAGGTTCGCCTCGAGCAGGTGGTTCTTGGCGCGGCGGCCGTCCTCGGCGATCCACCACAGCTCGCGCTTGAGGATGGGGTCCATGCTCTCGCCGGAGTGCAGCTTCTCCTCGGCGAACAGGCCGGCCTCGATGCGCTTGGCGAGCTCGACCTCCTGCTCCGCGTTGAGGAGGGCGACCTTGCCGATCTGCTTGAGGTAGTCCTTGACCGGGTCGGCGGTGGCGCCGGCCGTGGCGACCTGCTGCGCCGGGGCGTCGTCGTCGTCGTCGGTCAGGACGAAGCCGCCGGCGGTCTTCTTGGTGTCGGTGCTCTCCTCGGCGACGTCCTCGGTGGCCTCGGGCACGGCCTCGTCGGCGACGACCAGGTCCTCGACCTTGACGTCTTCCAGCTCCTCACCGGCAGGCTCGTCACCGGGGGCGGCCTTGGTGCCGGGAGCGGCGGTCTTGGCGGCCGACTTCGCGGTGGGCTTCACCGCGGTCTTGGCGGCGGTCTTCGCCGCGCTCCGGGTGGTCGTGCCCGCCGCACCCGCCTCGCCGTCGACCGGGGCTGCGGCACGCTTGGCCGCCGGGCGGGCCGACTTGGCCGCGGACTTGGTGGCCGTGGCGGTGGAGGTGGAGCGACGGGTGGACGAAGCAGCCACGGCGCGCTTGGGGGCGGCCTCGGGGACGCGCACGGTGATGCCGGCGTCGTCGAGGGCGCGCAGGACCGCCTTCATGCGCTGCACGGGCAGCTGGGCGTCCTCGCACGCGGTGCGCACGGCGTGGGCGTCGACGAACCCGTGGGTGGTGCCGTGCTGCAGGAGCTCCTGGAAGGGAGCGGACGCGAACTCGGGCGGGAGCGGCCGGGATGTCGATACCGACGACACGGACTGCCTTTCGTCGTGGGCGGAACGGGACTGCGCGGGCAGCAGCCGACAAGGTCAACACCGGCGGGCACCGTTGCATGCCCACTGAGGACGACAAACGCCGATTGTGGCACGTCGACAGCCCTGTCCGCGTACCGCGCCACCCCGGCGCGCCCTGCGCAGCCCCACCCGGGGCCCCTTCGTGGCGCGCCCGCAGCCGGTCCGGAGCGCGTCCCGGGGACGTCGCGACGGTTCCGCGGCGCCGTGGGCGCGGCGCCGGCGGACCGCCGGTCAGTCCTCGGGCTTGACCGCCAGCACCGGGCAGGGGGCGTCCAGCAGGATGCGCTGAGCGCTCGCCCCGAGGATGAGCTTGCCCACCGGCGTGCGCCGGCGCAGGCCGATGACGATCAGGCCGGCGCCCGAGTCCTCCGCCGCCTCGATGAGGTCGTCGGCGGGGTCCTCGCTGTCGGCCACCTCGCGCACCTCGTGCCCCAGCCCGGCCTCGTCCAGCCGCGCGCGCACGGCCTCGTGCACGGCGCGCAGCTGCTCGGCCTCCTCGGGGTCGACCTCCCTGCCCGGCCGGCGGCTGTGCACGACGACCAGCGGCAGCCCCAACCGGGCGGCCGCTGCTCCGGCCTGCTCCAGCGCAGCGCGCCCCTCCGGGTTGGCCACGTACCCGACGACGATCCCCATCCGCACACCCTCCTGGACCCTGCTGCGACGTGCGGCCCCGTCAGCGCGTGGACCGCGACCTGCCTGACGGCCCCGTCCCGACTCGCGCGGTCCGGGTGCAGCCGCGGCGACCGTACTAGACCCGCTGCGGGACGACACGCGCCGTCCCCGCCCGGCTCACCGGGGACCGGCTCACCGAGCACCGGTTCACCGGGCACCGCGCTCACGCGGCGGCAGCCCGGCGCGCAGCGCCGAGGCGACCAGTCCGGCCAGCCGGTGGCCCGGGTCGGCCTCCAGGGCCGCTTCGGTGCACGCGCCGGCGCGCACCCCGTCGCCGACGGACCAGTACGCCCAGCCGGCCAGCGCCCACGCCCCCGCTCCGAGCGGACCGGGGGCGTGGCGGGCCAGGTCCACGGCGAGCGCCGCGGTGGCCACCGAGCGGGAGCGGTCCGGCTCGGCGGCCAGCGCCCGGTGCACGAGGGCGGCGGCGGCCGCGTCGACGGTGCCGGGGGGTGTGCGCAGCAGGGCCGCGACGGCCGGGACGCGCAGCTGGCCGGGTGCGCCGGTCAGCAGCGCGGCGTCGCGCACGGGAACGTCCTCCAGCGCAGCCAGCAGGTGGCCGGCCGCACCGGGGTCGGGCAGCCGGGGCGCACCGGGCGGCAGGTAGCGCCGCACCTGGTGCGAGAACTCGGCCAGCGCCCGCGCGCGGCGCCCTTCGGTCCACGGCCCGCGGGCGGCGGTGGCCCGCCGAGCCGCACGGGCGGCCTCGCGGCGTTCGCGGGGCAGCGGGCTGCGGTCGGGCAGCACCGCGTCGCGGTCGGCGAGGGCGGACAGACCCCGGCCGACGGCCTCGGCGGCCACCCGGTCGGCGGCGGGACCGTGCAGGGCCAGTCCGGCGGGCGGGCAGCAGTGCTCGCCGGGGCAGGTCAGGCAGCGCCAGCGCCCACCGGCGACCAGGACCGCCTCACCGGGCTCGAGCCCGGCGGTCCGCAACCCGCTCAGGGCGGCGGCCACCGCGGCGGCGCCGGCGGGCCCGGCGCGCAGCTGCGCCCCGGGCGCGGTGCCCGTCTCGTCGTAGCAGGCGAGCACGACGGGGTGGCCCCGACCGCCCACCCCCGCACGGGTGCGCACCAGGCAGGCGACGGCCTCGGCCGCGGCGCCCGCGGCGAGCCGTTCCAGCTCGGCGGGGTCCCCGGGGGCCGGCGCCCCCGGCGCGGCGGGGCCCGGCAGGTCGACCCGGACCACCGCCCCGAGGCGCGCGCGGTCCCCGGCGGGTGTCGGCGGGCCCGTCTCCAGCTCCAGGAGCACCAGGCTGTGGTGCGGGTGGAAGCCGAGCCGGTACGGCAGCGCCGCGAGCAGCTCCGCGGGACCGGACAGGACGAGCGGGGGCTGGTGCGCGGTGTCGGTGGTCACGGGTGCCACCGTGCCGGGCGGTCGCACGGCGGCCGTGGGCCCGTCCACAGCGGGGCGAGCGGGCGGCGCCGGCGGCGGCTGTGGCGCCCGCGGCGGGCTAGCCGGGCCGGCGGGTGGTGGGCTCCCCCACCGCGCGGGCGGGGTGACGCCGGGCGCGCCAGGCGGCGTAGTCCTCGGTGGCCGTCAGCAGCGAGCCGGCCACCCAGGCGGCGACCACGGCGTCGTCCAGCAGACCGGCCAGCGGCAGCACGGCCTCGGGGACGAGGTCGACCGGGGACAGGAGGTAGACGAGCCCGGCCGCTGCACCGGCCAGCCGGGTGCGACCGGCACCCCGGTAACGGCCCTCGGTGCTGTCGGCGACCATCGCCGGCAGGGAGCGGATGCGCTCGGCCAGACCGGGGGTGCCCGGCGGGGTGCCCGCACGGGCGGTGCGCCACAGGACGGCGAGCGCCGAGCGGCGGCGGCCCGCCGGGGTCAGCGGCCGGCTGCTCACGGTTCGGCGCGGCCGTCCAGGGCCGCGGGGCCACCGCCGTCCACCGCGCCGGGGGACACCGGCGGGAGGGCGTGCTCGGCGTGCTTGGCGATGCGGCGCAGCATGAGCGCGTCGGCACCGGCGCCGACGGCTCCGCCGAGGACCGGCACCACGCGGCTGCCGGCCCGCAGGAGCCCGCCGGTGCCGACGCGGGCGATCAGGCGGAAGCCGACACCCTTGTTGACGAGCATCAGGACCGCCGGCGGCCAGCGGCGCGTGGCCAGCGAGGCCAGGCGGCCGCCGATGTTCAGGCTGGGCAGACCGGCCGACTTCAGCACGTCGGTGGCGTCGGCGCCCACCAGGGTCAGCAGCACGGCGCTGCGCACCTCGGGGCGTGAGGTGTCGTAGCCGCGCAGCTCGGCCACGGCGGCGACCGCCCGGGTGGCCAGCACGTAGAAGCCCGCGACGTTGGCGGGCAGGGCCACGGGCAGCGTGACCAGGCCACCCACACCGGTGGCGAAGCCGCTGGCGGCCACCAGCCGGGTGTGCCGGCGCACGACGGCGTGCACCGCGGACTCGGTGCTGGGGTGCTGGGAACGCGCCTCGCGCGCCACCTCGGCGGCTCCCGCGAAGGGACCCGCGCCGTCGATCCCGACCGAGAGCAGGCGCTGCACCAGGGCGGCGGCGCCCGAGTCGTCGACGCCCCGCGCGTCCTGCCGGGCGGTGTCCTGACCTGTGTCGCGGCGTGCCACTGGTCTCGTCCCCTCCTCCGGCCGGCCGGACGTGACCGGACCGCAGGAGACGCTAACCGCAGCGGGTGCGCGGCGCTCGCCGGGCCGGGCCCGTCGTGCGCTGCCGTCGGTGACCGGGCCGCCTCAGCGGGCGGGGTCCTGCTCGCTGAGGTAGGCGGCGACCTCGGCCACGCCGTCCTCGACGTAGCGCCGCCGCGCCCACGGGCGCGGCGCGCGGCCGGCCGCGGCGGTCGGCGGGCGGTCCGCCACGGGCATCCGGGAGGGGTCCACGGGACGGCGGCGTGCGCGGCGGTCCAGGACGAGGGGCACCAGGAAGAGCACGAGCAGGGCGGTCTGCACGAACGTGAACATGGGGACTACCTCGGCAGGGGGTTCCGCGGACTTCAGCGCACGCGTGGACTTCGGCGCCCGAGGCGGCGCCGTGCGGACCGCCGGCGGCGGGGGGCGCCCGGGGCTGGTTGGATCGGCGGGTGCCCCGCTCCCCCCGCCCCCGTCCGGCGCGTCCCGCGCGGGCCGGTGCCCGGCGCCCCGAACCGGTGGAGGGCGAGGCGCTGATCAGCACGGGCACGGTGCGCCTGGAGCGCGACCGCGACGACCCCGACGGGTGGCTGGTGCTGGTCAACGGGGTGCCGAGCTCCTACGTGGACCTGGCCGACCCGGCGCACCTGGTCTTCGAGTACCAGCAGTGGACCGCGGCGGTGCTGGACGCCGTGCACCCGCCGGGGCCGCTGCGCGTCGTGCACCTGGGCGGGGCGGGGTGCGCCTTCCCGCGCTACGTGGCGGCCACGCGGCCCGGCTCGCGCCAGCTCGTGCTGGAGGTCGACGAGCAGCTGGTGGAGCTGGTGCGGCACAGCTTCGGCGCGAGCGGGTCGGCGGGCTTCCGGCTGAAGGTCGCCGACGCGCGCGAGGGCGTCGCGGTGCTGCCGGACGGCAGCCAGGACGCGCTGGTGCGCGACGCCTTCGTCCACGACCGGGTGCCCGACCACCTGGTCACCGTGGAGTTCCTGCGCGACGTGTCCCGCGCGCTGGCGCCGGGCGGGGTGTGGGTGGCGAACCTCGCCGACCGGCCGCCGATGCCGCGGGCGCGGGCGGAGGTGGCCACGGCCGCGGAGGTCTTCACGCACGTCGCCGTCCTCGCCGAGCCGGGCGTCTTCCGCGGGCGGCGGTACGGCAACGCGCTGCTGGTCGCCTCGCAGGACCCGCTGCCCGAGCAGGCGCTGGTACGGGCCCTGTCCGGGGGCGCGGCACCGGCGCGGCTCGTGGCGGGCACCGACGCGCGGCACTTCAGCGCGGGTGCGGCCGTTGTCACCGACGCCGCCACGGCCGGCGCCGGTCCGCCCGCTCCCCCGCCCGCTCCCCCGGAGGAACCCCGCGCATGAGCCTCGCACTGCAGTCCGCCTCGAGCGGGCAGACCGGCGGCCTGACGGGCTTCGTGCTGGACACCGTCGCCGCTCTGGGCGCGCCGGGCGTGGGGGCCCTGAGCTTCCTGGAGGTCGTCTTCCCGCCGATCCCCAGCGAGGTCGTGCTGCCGCTGGCCGGCTACCAGGTGCAGCAGGGCCGCGTCAGCCTGCTGTGGGTCGCCGTGCTGTCGGTGCTCGGCGCGTTCCTGGGCTCGCTGCTCCTGTACTGGGTGGGGCGGGCGATCGGGTTGCGGCGGGCGGCGGCGATCGCCGAGCGCATCCCGCTCATGGACGCCGACGACGTGCACCGCTCCTCGGAGTGGTTCCGCCGGCACGAGGGCGCCTCGGTGTTCACGGGCCGCTTCGTGCCGGGGGTGCGCAGCCTGATCTCCCTGCCGGCGGGCGCGGCGCGCATGCGGCTGTGGAAGTTCTCGCTGCTGACGGTGCTGGGCTCGGGGCTGTGGAACGGCCTGCTCATCGGCCTGGGCATGGCGCTGGGCACCCAGTACGAGCTGGTGGAGCAGTACGGGCAGTACCTGGACTACGTCTTCTACGCCGCGATCGCCGGGGTGCTGGCGTGGGCGGTGCTGCGGCGGGTGCGCCGGCGACGCGCGGAACGGGGCGCGCAGCAGCACGGGGACGGCGGCGCGGTGGACGCGCCCCGGCAGGGGGGCGGTCACCGGACGGGTCGCTGAACCGCTCCCCTGCCGCGCGGCGGCTTGCGCGGACCGGGGCCGGCGCGGTGGGATCTGCGGCACGACGCCGGCGGTGGGTCCCGTCCCGGCGCGGGGAGGCGTCCCGCCATGGCCGCAGACAGGACCGCAGGCACGACCGCGGGCACCACCGCGGGTGCGGCGGCGGAGGTCCCGCTGCGCGAGCGGATCCCGGGGACGCGCCGCCCGGCCCGCCTGACCTCCCAGCTGCTCGCGGCGCGCGCCGCCTACGTGCTGCGGGGCAACGACCTCGGCGCGATGACGTCGGCCGCCCCGCGGCTGTACCCGCACATGTGGAGCTGGGACGCCGCGTTCGTGGCGGTGGGCCTGGCTCGCCTGTCGGTGCCGCGCGCGGTCCTGGAGCTCGACACGCTGCTGGGCGCGCAGTGGGGCGACGGGATGATCCCGCACATCGTCTTCAACCCCGGCTCCTCCGGCTACTTCCCGGGGCCGGAGCGCTGGGGCTGCCACCTGGGTGTGCGGCACGCGCCGCCGTACCCGGCGACCTCGGGCATCTGCCAGCCGCCGGTGCACGCGATCGCGGTGCAGCGCATCGTCGAGGCGTCGAGGCGGCAGGGCCGCACCGAGCGGCAGGCGGCGGGCGAGTTCGTGGACCGGGCGTGGCGGCCGCTGGTGGCCTGGCACCGGTGGCTGGCGACGGTGCGGGACCCGCACGGGTGCGGGCGCGTGGTGCTGCACCACGGCTGGGAGTCGGGCATGGACAACTCGCCCCGGTGGGACGGGCCGTACTCGCGGGTGCTGGTGGGCGCTCACCTGCCGCCGTACGAGCGCCGCGACACGCAGGTGGTGACCGACGCGTCGGCGCGGCCCACCGACCGCGAGTACGACCGCTACCTGTGGCTGGTGGAGGAGATGCGCCGCCTCGGCTACGACGGCGCCGCCATGCACGAGCGCATGAGCTTCGCCGTGGAGGACGTGCTGGTCTCGGCGCTGTTGGCAGTGGCCAGCGACGTGCTGGCGGACCTGGGCGAGGAACGGGGGCAGCCCGCCGCGGACGTGGCGGACCTGCGTTCGTGGGCGGCCCGCTTCCGCCGCGGTGTGCTGGAGTCGGTGGACCCGGTCACCGGGCTGGCCCGGGACCGGGACGTGCGCACCGGTGGGTGGCTGGCGACGGAGACGGTGGCCGGGTTCGCGCCCCTGCTGTGCGGTGGGCTGCCCCGGCCGGCGGAGGCGGCGCTGCTGCGCCTGTTCGAGGGCGATCGCTGGTGCGGGCACCCGCGGCTGGTGGCCGCGGTGCCGCCGTCGACCTCCCCGGCGTCGGCGGGCTTCCGGCCGCGGGAGTACTGGCGCGGGCCCCAGTGGCCGGTGATCGCCTGGCTGTTCCACTGGGCGTTCGCCCGCCGGGGCTGGGCGGAGCGGGCGGCGGTGCTGCGCGAGGAGGGGCTGCGGCTGGTGGGCGCCGGGGACTTCGCGGAGTACTACGACCCGCTGAACGGCGAGCCGCTGGGCAGCATGCAGCAGTCGTGGGGGGGGGGGGGGGGGGGGGGGGGGGGGGGGGGGGGGGGGGGGGGGGGGGGGGGGGGGGGGGGGGGGGGGGGGGGGGGGGGGGGGGGGGGGGGGGGGGGGGGGGGGGGGGGGGGGGGGG
>NZ_JBJLRI010000035.1:0-42441 GCF_050871405.1 Kineococcus esterisolvens | reverse complement strand
CCGCCCCCCCCCCCCCCCCCGCCCGCCCCCCCCCCCCCCCCCCCCCCCCCCCCCCCCCCCCCCCCCCCCCCCCCCCCCCCCCCCCCCCCCCCCCGAGCCACCGACCGAGGACTCCCCCGTGACCACGCCCGGCCCCCGCACCTCCCCCGAGACCCCCGTCCCGCGCGCCGGCGCCCGCCAGTGGGCCGCGCTGGCGGTGCTGATGCTGCCGGTGCTGCTCATCTCGGTGGACACCACCGTGCTGAGCTTCGCCGTCCCGCACCTGAGCACCGCCCTGACACCCACCGGCACGCAGCTGCTGTGGATCGTGGACGGCTACTCCCTGGCCATCGCCGGGCTGCTGGTGACGATGGGCGCCCTCGGCGACCGCTCCGGCCGGCGCCGGCTGCTGCTCGTCGGCGCCGCCGGGTTCGGCGCCGTCTCCGCGCTCGCCGCGTTCGCCCCCTCCGCGGAGACGCTCATCGCCGCCCGCGTGGCCCTCGGCGTCTTCGGCGCCACCCTCATGCCCTCCACGCTGGCGCTGCTGCGCAGCGTCTTCCCCGACCGCGAGCAGCGGCGCACCGCCTTCGCCGTGTGGGCGGGTGCGTTCGCCGGTGGCGCCGCGCTGGGGCCCGTGGTCGGCGGGCTGCTGCTGGAGCGGTTCTGGTGGGGCTCGGTGTTCCTGGTCAACGTGCCGGTGGTGGTGCTGGTGCTGGTGCTGGTGCCGCTGCTGGTGCGCGAGTCGCGCTCGTCCGCGCCGGTGCGGCTGGACCCGCTGAGCGCCGCGCTCGCCACCGCGGCCATGACGGGCGTGGTCTACGGCGTCAAGGCGCTGGCCGACCACGGCCCGGGCGCCGCACCGCTGGCGGCGCTCGCGGTGGGCGTCGCGCTGGGCGTCGCCTTCGTGCGGCGGCAGACGACGCTGGCCGAGCCGCTGCTGGACGTCGGGCTGTTCCGGCTGCCGGTCTTCCGCACCGCGGTGCTGGCCAACCTCATGAGCATCTGCGGCATGACGGGGATGCTCTTCGCGGTCTCGCAGTACCTGCAGCTGGTGCTGGGCCTGTCGCCGGTGCGCGCGGGCCTGCTGCTGCTGCCGGGCGCGGTGGTCTCGGTGGGCGCCGGGCTGCTCGCCGCCCGGCTGGCCCGGCGCGCCCGCCTGGACGTGCTGATCGCCACCGGGCTGCTGCTGGGCACCGCCGGGTACGCCGTGGCCGCCACCCTGGGGCCCGCCGACGACGGGGCCGCCACCCGCAGCGCCGTGCAGCTGGCCGTGGCGTTCGTCGTGCTGTCCGCCGGCGCGGGCCTGGCCGAGACCCTCACGAACGACGCGATCCTGTCCACGGCACCCGCCGACCGCGCCGGCGCCGCCTCGGCGATCTCCGAGACGGCCTACGAGGTGGGCGCGGTGCTGGGCACGACGGTCCTGGGCAGCCTGCTCAACGCCGTCTACACGGCGCAGGTGCGGGTGCCGGCGGCCGCCGACGCCGGGCAGGCCGGGGCCGCCGCCGAGACCCTCGGCGGAGCGGTGGAGGTGGCGGGGCAGCTGCCGGGCGCTGCCGGCGCCCAGCTGCTGGACTCCGCCCGCGAGGCCTTCGCGCACGGCCTGGACACCACCGCCGTGGCCGGGGCGGTGCTCACCGCGCTGGCCGCGCTGGTGGTGCACCGGCAGCTGCGCCCGAGGGCGCGGGGCGTGCGCGAGGTGGGCGCCGGGGTCGTCACCCGCTCCGGGTCGTGAGCGCGGGCCCCGCGCCCCGCACGCGCAGGGCGAGCAGGACGACGTCGTCCTCGGCGGTGCCGGCGACCTGCTCGAGCAGCGCGTCGCACAGCGCCGCGGGGCCGAGGCCGGCATCGGTCAGGGCGCCCGCGGTGCGCGCCAGCCACGCCAGGCCGGCGTCGAGGTCGCTGTCGCGGCGTTCGACCAGGCCGTCGGTGTACAGCAGCAGCGTCGCACCGGGCGCCAGGTCGGCTTCGTGGTCCGAGCGGGGGGTGTCGGCGTCGACGCCGAGCAGGAGCTCGGCCTCGCTGCGCAGCAGCTCGGTGCGCCCGTCGGGGTGGATCAGCAGCGGTGGCGGGTGCCCGGCGTTGGACCAGCGCAGCCGGTGCGCCCAGGGGCCGCCCCGGCTGGCGTCCCGCTCGACGCTGACCACGACGGCGCTGGCCGGGGCCTGCACGACCAGGCCGCGCAGCGCCGCGTCCAGCAGCCTCAGCACCCCGGCGGGTGGTTCACCCACGGTGTAGGCGAGGGCGCGCAGCATGCTGCGCACCTGACCCATGGTCGCTGCCGCCTCCCGGTCGTGGCCGCACACGTCGCCGACGACCAGGGTCGTGTCGCCGCGGGGGGTGACGAAGCTGTCGCACCAGTCCCCGCCGACCCGGGCGTGCTGCGCGGCGGGGCGGTAGCGGGTGACCACGTCGAGCCCTTCGGCGTGGACGGGCTCGCTCAGCAGCGCCCGCTGCAGCGCCTGCGCCAGTTGCGCGGTCTGCTCCGCCTGCACCCGCTGCGCCTCGCGCGCCCGGATGCGGGCCAGGGCCTGCGCGCACTGCGCGGCGAAGGCGTCCAGGACGTCCAGCTCGGCGGGGGTGAAGGCCTGCGCCCGGCTCCAGCCGATCAGCAGCGAGCCCAGCACCACGCTCCTCGCCGCCGCGGGACCGGGGCCGGTGGTGGTCAGCGGCAGGCAGGCCCAGGCCTGGCAGCCGCTGTTGACGACGATCTCCTCCGCGCCGTGCCCGTAGGCCACGGTCTGCGCCCGGTCGCGCAGCAGGATGCGGCGACCGGTCGCGGCGCTCACCGCCGCCGGGAGGGGGCTGTCGAGGGGCAGGGTGGAGTACAGCACCTGGATCCGGTCGCCCAGCGAGGCCGTGATGGACAGGCGGACGACGTCGCCCTCGCGCACGGCGACGGCTCCCCCCTGGGCGCCCAGCGCCGCCAGGGCGCGGTTGACGAGCACGTCGGTCAGCTCGTCCACGTCCTCGGCCGCGGCCACGCGCACGGCGGCGTCGGCCAGCGCCGCCAGCTCCCGGGCCCTGGCGCGCTCGGCCTCGCGGGCGGCCCGCGCCTCGCGGACGCGGGCGAGGACCTCGGACTCCGCGACCATGGCGCGGGTCCGCCACCGCTCCTCGGCGCGGTGCCGCCGCCGGCGGGCCCGGCGGTCGTGGACGTGCTCGGTGGTCTCCTCCACGCGCTGGAGGATCAGTTCGACGTCCCCGGACTCGTCGAGGACCGGCACGGCGAGCGAGGACCACCGGCGCTCCGCGGCCCGGCCGTCGCGCGGGTCGGCGACGGCGTAGGGCTCGCCGGGCGGCACCTCGGGGGCGCCGGTGGCGAGGACGTGCTCGAGGCAGCGCTGCAGGCGCTGCGCACCGCCCCGGCCCAGCACCGCGGGACGGGGTGGGAAGGCCTCGAGCACGTGGCGGCCGGCCAGCTCACCGGCGCTGACGCCCACCAGGCGCGCGTAGGCGGGGTTGACCTGCACGACCACCAGGTCCGCGTCGAGCAGCAGGTGCGGGGTGGGCAGGGCGTCGAACAGGCGCAGGTCGTCCGGCTGCACGTCCACCCCTACCCGCCGACGCTCAAGCACTCACTCCCAGCGAACCACTCACCCTCAGTGAACCCGCCCGTGCCGCGGACCGCACGCGCGAGCCCGGTCGGGCAGCTCCCCGGACCGGGCCGTCACCGGGGGCCGGGGCCGGCGGGGCGCGGCAGGAGGGTCGCGGCGCGGCGGCGGTGCAGCTCCTCGGCGGCGCGCAGCTGCTGCTCGGCGCGGCGGGGCAGCTCCCGCACGGCGCGGGCCCGCTCGTCCTGCTCCCCGGTGGCCGCACCGACCGTCTCGACGACGTCGGCGAGCACCCGCGCGGCGACCTGGCGCCGGTGCATCCCGGCCAGCAGGTCCTCCAGCTCCAGCAGCGCCTGCACGGCGTCCTGGCGGGCGGAGGGCGGGGTGGGCAGCCGGTCCACGACGGGCAGGCGGTGCAGCAGCGGCAGCAGCCGGGAGGCGCGCGAGGAGGCCCACCCGAGGCCGAGCACGGCCCAGTCGGTGGGGACGCCCAGGCGGCGCACGGCCGCGCGGACGGTCGCGCGGTCGGCGGCGACCTGCCGGCGCAGGTCGGCCAGCACCGTGCGCTCGGCGGCGAGGTCGGGGTCGCGGGAGGCGCGGCGCAGCTGGTCCAGCAGGGCGCTGCTGCGGGCGAGCTGCTCGTTGAGGTAGGCGGCCAGCGCCGGGTCGACGGCCGGGCGCGGGGTCCGCAGGCGCATCAGCACGCGGGTGACGCTACGGGGGTGCGGCCGGGCGGTCGAGCGCGGGGGCTGAGCAGGGCTGAGCAGGGCTGAGCAGGGCTGAGCAGGGCTCAGCGGGGCCCAGTGTGGCTCGCGAGGGGGCTCGGTGACCTTCACCCATCCGGGTGGCGGAGCCCGAACGGGTGGAAGCACACCCCAGCAGTAACGTAGCGTGCATTTATAGTCACTAACAGCTGACACAGGGGGACGGATGGACAGCGCCCAGGGCGGTCTGCTCATGACCGAGGGACCCGCGGTCGACACGACCGTGACGCTCATGACCACGACCGGCACCACCGACACCGGGCACCGGGTCCACACCGGCACCGTCCGCTCCTGGACGGCCGGGGTCGCCGGCCTCGTGGTCACCAGCCACGTCGCCGCCGACCCCGGCACCGTCGAAGCCCTCGACGGCCAGCGCGTCTGGGTGAGCACCGAGGCCGGTGAGCCCGGCGCCGTCGTCCCGCACGCCGTCTTCCAGGCCGTCGCCCAGGCCCACCGCACCGACGAGCTGGCGCTGACCGGCGTGATGCTGCTGGCCGCCGAGACCCGCCGCGGCGCCGTGCGCGTGCCCGCCTCGCTGCCCGTGCACCTGACGACCACCGAGGGCGTCGCCGACGCCCGCACCGTGGACCTCTCGCGCAGCGGCCTGCGGCTGGAGACCGACGACCTCCCCGCCGAGCGCACCGAGGTCGACATCGCCCTCGAGCTGGGCACCGGGCTGGAGGTGCACGCCCGCGGCGAGGTCGTGCGCGTCGACGACGAGGCCCGCGAGGCCGTCGTGCGGTTCGTCCAGATGGACCGGAGCACCGCCGAGGTCCTGGAGCGCAGCGTCCTGTCGCAACTGGCGAAGCGGAACCCGGGTTCCTGACCCCCCACGCGCGCCGGTGGCCGGGCGGCCCCTCCCCCACCCGGCCACCGGCGCACCCGGGACGGGCACGGGACCCGGCCGGGACGACGGCGTCCCGCAGCGGGACCGCCGGCCGGTTTGGCGGGACGACCAGGGGGTAGCGGACGAGTGCGGCGCCGACCGCGCCGCGACACCGACGCGCGATCCGACCAGGAGGCGACGACCAGTGGCCAACGTCCCGCAGCCCGTCAACGACAACACCATCAAGGTCCGTCAGCTCAGCCACTACCAGTTCTCGTGGGTGGCCGGCGAGCCCGGGCAGAACGGCACCTACACGCTGCAGCTCGTGCTCGACGAGGGCGCCTGGGAGGAGGTGCTCACCCTCACGGCGGACGACGCGGACGCGCTGCAGGACCTGCTGGAGAACACGAAGGTCGTGCACTACGACATCGAGCGCCGGACGCTGATGTTCGGGGTGACCCCGGCGGGTGAGTGAGCCGGACCGCGCCTGAGGCGGCGGCCCGGGGAGTCCGCGGGCGTTCTTCCCCAACACTCGAAGCCCCCCGGGCCGCCGACCCCAGTCCACCACGGACCCGCACCGACGGCCACCCCCGCCGGGCGCGGCCGTCGGGGCGCGGCCGTCAGTGGGCGACGGTGAACCTCCGGCGCCGGTGCGCCGCCCGCTCCACCTCGTCGGCCACGGCGATCGCGAAGTCGTCGCCGGAGATGGACGAGACCCCCGCCTCGTCCGTCAGCAGCACGTCGCCGCCCGTGCGGTACGACCCGGTGCGCTCGCCCGGGGCGAAGGCGCCGAAGCCGGCGGCGGGGCTGACGTAGAACCAGTCCAGGGCCTCGTCGGCGCCGCGCAGGTCCTCGAGCACCTCGGCGGCCTCCTGCGCCTCGGGCTTGAACTCCTCGGGGAACGCTTCGGTGTCCAGCAGGCGCGGGCCGTCCTCGGACACGCGCAGCGACCCCGCACCCCCCACGACGCCCAGGCGCACGCCCTTGCGCTGCGCGAGCGCGGCCACGTCGCGCAGGACGCCGCGCACCTCGCCGGCCAGCTCCCCGCGCGGCGCCAGCGCCGACACGACGACGTCGCCGGCGACGACCCGCTCCAGGAAGTCGCGGTCCAGCACCGAGCCCGCGACGTGCCGGACGCCCTCGCTGGCCCGCTCGGGGACGGTGCGGCTGACCGTGGTGACCGCGTGACCGCGCGCGGCGAGCTCACGGGCGATGCGGCTGCCGGCGTACCCGGTGCCGCCCAGGACCGTGACCCTTGCCATGCGTGCGCCTCCTCGTCCGGGTCCACGGTGGACCCGCACGGCCACCGTAGGAGAACGCGTCCGCGCCGGGAAGGACGCCCGCGCCGGTGGCCGCGGGAGCGTCGGCTCCCCCGGCCACCGGGGTGCGGGGCCTGCGGGAGGGGTCAGGCGGGGGTGGAGGCGTCCGCGTAGCGCAGCACCGCGCCGATGCCCTCGACGAGGTCGGGGCGCTCGGCGACCAGCTCGATCTCGGCGTCCGAAGCCGCCAGGGCCCGCACGATCGCCGAGTCGGCGCGCACCTCGACCGGTTCGCCGTCGCCGCCGAGGGCGCGCACCTCGTCGGCGGTGGTGCCGATCTCCAGCGGCGAGGCCCCCACCCACAGGGTCCGCGAGTCCGCACCGGGGTCGGGGTCGTCGCGCAGCAGCACGGTGCGCACCTGCCCGCGGCGCAGCGCGTCCACCACGGGTGCCAGGCCCTTGACGGCGCGCCCGCCACGGCCGACCTCCTGCTCGAACTCGTCGACGACGGCGTCGCGACGGCGCCGGCGCACCTCCTCCAGCGCCTCGGCGACCGCCGCGTTGAAGGACTCCTCGTGCACCCCCGCGTGCCGGCTGCCGCCGGGCACGTCGACGAGCAGCTCCAGCACCGGCTTGCCGGCCTTGCTGCGCAGCGACGCGGCGGCCTTGGTGTCACCGGTCAGCAGGACCACCTCGGGGTGCTCGCGGCGCACGATGTCCCCGAGCTCCTCGGCGACCGCGGCGGCGTTGTGGTCCCAGGAGTCCTGCACGGCGTGCTGGTAGCGCAGGTGGGCCCAGCCGCCGCCGGGGATCTTGTGCAGCAGGTCGTGGCCGGCGGTGACCTCGCGCACCTCCTCGCTGCCGCGGGGCGCGTCGGAGCTGGTGACGGTGATGTCGGCGCCGGCGCGGTCCAGCTCCACGAGCACGTACCGCACGTCGTCGGCCAGCGAGCGCACCAGCGGCATCAGGTGAGCCACCGGGCCGGTGACGGCCTCGTCCTGCGCGGGCGGGTCCGGCAGCAGCACGTCGATCTCGAGCCCGGCGGCGGAGGCGATGAGCCCGCGCCCCACGGGGCCGCCGACCTCCGGCGGGGTGGTGGCGACCCCGTCCAGGACCGCCAGGGCGGCCTCGGGGGCGCCCTGGCCGGCGAGCGAGTCCCGCGCGTCCTTCCAGCGCAGGTCGATCTCGTGAGCGCCCTTCTCGCGCGTGCGTGAGACGTCGACGTAGACGCACACGTGGGGGCCGGGATCGGTGGCGACGGGCTTGAGCCAGTCCAGCTTCACGGACGTGTCCTCCTCAGCGAGCTTCGACAGGACGTGTTACCCGGTCTTACCCAGCGTGGCGGGGGTCAATCCCCCGACACGCCCCCCGCGGGCCCGGTGTAGAACCACCGCCCGCCGGCGCGGCGGAACGCGGACACCTCGTGCTGCACGTCGCGGCGGCCGCCGGCGCGGGCGTGGGCCTCGAACTCCACGGTGCCGGTGTCGTCGAACGGCCCGCCGGCGGTCGTGGCGAGCACGAGCAGGCGCCGCCAGCGGGTGCCGCTGCCGGTCAGGTCCAGAGCGGCGGGGCGGGTCGCCGGGTCCCAGGTGCGCAGCAGGTACGGCTCGTCCTCGCGCACGAAGGCGCTGTAGCGCGAGCGCATGAGCGCCTCGGCGGTGGGGGCGTGCTCCCCGGTGAGCTCACCGGCGTGGTACCGGCCGCAGCAGGCGGCGTACGGCTCGCCCCAGCCGCACGGGCAGGGCGCCTGGGCGTCGACCTCGCGCACGGGCGGTCAGGCGCAGATGTCGTCGGTGGCGACGCGGGCGGCGATGGTCGGGCTCGGGGCGGCCGGGGCGGCCGGGGCCGCACCGGTGACGCGCGGGCGCACGTCCACCACCGAGTACGCCGCGCTGGACACCTCCACGACGACGGTGCGCCCGAGGCCGTCGTCCACCTCGGTGGGCGCACCACCGAAGGCGGCCGCCACGGTCGCGGCGCTGTCGGCGCGCTGGGGGCCGTGGCGCACCAGCACCGGCGCGGACGGGTCGGTCGCCTCGCCGTCACCGGCTCCGGCCACCGCGAAGCCGACCCCGGCGAGCGCCTCGGAGACCGCACCGGCCGTGCCGGCGGGGGCGCCGACGTTGAGCACCTGCACCGTCACGTCGCCCGGCGCCACCACCAGCTGCGAGGTCGCCGACGGGTCGGCCGTGGCGGTGGGGGTGGCCTGCGCCGCGCCGGCGGTGTCGGTGCGGATGCGCTGCCACAGGTCCTCGGCCGCCGCGGTCCACTGCACGCGCGCCTCGTTCGGCGGGTACGGCTCGGTGGGGACGGTGACGAAGCGGACGCCGCCGGCGGGCAGGTCCCGCAGGCTCTGCGCCAGGTCCACCAGCTGGCCGAGCTCGGCCAGCTCGGGGTCGGTGGTCACCGACTCGGTCGCCGCGTCCAGGAACGAGTACAGCCGGTCCGGGCGCAGCAGCATCTGCGAGCTCGTGACCTGCTGCACGATCGAGGACATGAGCGCCTGCTGGCGCTCGATGCGGGACAGGTCGGAGCCGTCGCCGATGCCGTAGCGCACCCGGGCGTAGGCCAGGGCCGTCTCGCCGTCGACCCGGTGGGTGCCGGCCTCCAGGTGCAGGTTGGCCCTCTCGCTGTCGATGTCCTGCGGCGTGCAGATCGTCACGCCGCCCAGGGCGTCGATCATGGAGCGGAAGCCGCTGAAGTCCACGACCGCGTAGTGGTGGACGTAGACGCCGGTGAGCGCCTCCACCGTCCTGATGGTGCAGGCCGCCCCGCCCTCGGAGAACGCCGAGTTGAAGATGTCGACGTGCGCCTCGACGGTGCTGCCGTCCGGGGCCGTGCACTCGGGGATCTGCACCACGGAGTCGCGGGGGATGCTGACGAGGGTGGCGCTCTCGCGGTCGCCGGCCAGGTGCACCAGGACCGTGGTGTCCGAGCGGGCCCCCGGGTCGGCCTCCACACCGCCGTAGACGTCGCCGGTGCCGTCGGCCAGGGCGCGGGTGTCGCTGCCCATCACGAGGATGTTCACGGGTGAGGTCTCGTCCGCGCCGGCGCCCTCGTCCGGGCGCTGCCCGAGCAGCCCGGTGACGTCCTGCGCGGTGATGTTGCCCTGCAGCCGCTGGTAGGCGTAGACGCCGCCGGCTCCCGCGGCCAGCGCCAGCACCACGAGCGCGACCGCCGCCACGCGCAGCACGCGCCGGGCCGTGCCGTGCTCGTGGCTGGCGTGCCGGCCCCGCGGGCGCAGGCCCGCACCGGGCACGTCGGCGCGCGGCGGGGTGGGGCCGGTCGTGGTGGGCACGCCCCCACGGTACGGCGAGCACCGGACCGTCGCGGTCCTGATCCCCGGGCTCACGCAGCGCGTGCGCAGCGCGTGCGCCACGTCTTCACAGGGCGGCCCCGCGGGGGCGGCCCGGCGGGACGCGTCAGGCGCCGCCGACGGTGCCGTCGTTGATGGCCAGCCGGTCGGCCAGGAACGGGAAGACGACGGTGAAGCACAGCAGCACCAGCCCGGCCGCCGCCAGCAGGCTGATCAGCAGCCGCAGCCACCACGGGCCCGGCAGCAGGCGCCACCACCACGCGTACACCCCGGCCCCCTCAGCCGACCGCGGCCAGCGAGGCGGGCGGCCCGGCGGTGCGGTCCTGCACCGACTCCAGCAGCGCGTGCACCACGTACCGCTCGCGCGCGGAGTGCACGGGGTGGCAGGCCGTCATGGTCAGCCACGCCTCGGTGGGCTCGGCGCCCGGCCGGCCCGGCACGGGCGCGATGACCTCCACCTGCTTCGGGGTGACGACCCGGTGCGAGCGCACCCGGTACGTGTACCAGCGGTCCGCGGTGGCGACGACGACGGCGTCCCCGGGCTGGAGGTCCGCGATGAGGTGGAAGGGCTTGCCGTAGGTGACGCGGTGCCCGGCGAGCGCCAGGTTGCCCGCTTCGCCGGGCATCGCGGTGCCGGCGTAGTGGCCGATGCCGCCCTTGAGCTCCTCGGTGCCGGTGCCCTCCACGACGGGCACGGCGTAGTCGGCGCCGAAGCGGGGCACGTAGACGACGGCGAAGGCGTCCCCGGCGGGCGGGGTCCGGTCCACGTCCGGCACGGCGGGCTGCGCGGGAGCGCTCGCCGCCGGCGCGGGCGCGGCGGGCGCGGCGGGCGCGGCGGCCCACTCCTGCTGGAGGTCCGCGACGGTCGCGGCCTGGGCCCGCGCGCTGGTCAGGTCCGTCCAGTGCAGCTGCCAGACCAGGAACAGCAGGGTCAGCACGCCGGCGGTGACCAGCAGCTCGCCGAGGACGCCCACGGCTCGGCGGATCACGCGGCGACCCGCGCGGTGTCGAAGCCGGTGGGGCCGTCGAAGGCGGGCAGCACCAGGGCGCCGGCCCCCTCGCGGGCGTCGACGGACCAGCCGAGGCCGTACGCGTCGACGTACTGGCGGTAGACCGCGACCTGCGGGCTGGCGGCCAGCGCGGCGGTCAGCGCGGCGGGGTCGCCGATCGCGGAGATCGCGTAGGGCGGGGAGTAGGTGCGGCCCTGCAGGACGAGCACGTTGCCCACGCACCGCACGGCGGAGGTGGACACCACGCGCTGGTCCATGATCGACATCGCTTCGGCGCCGCCGGCCCAGAGGGCGTTGACGACGGCCTCGACGTCCTGCTGGTGCACGACGAGGTCGTCGGGGCTCGCGGAGGCGGGACGCACGTGGTCGGGGGCGTCGTCGAGGGTGACGGTCACGCCCGGGCCGGTGACGGCCAGCGCACCGGAGGCGGTGCCGAGGGCCGGGTCGGCCAGCGGGTCGACCAGCGGGCCCGCCGGCGCGGCGGCCGCGTCGCTGCCGGTGCTGAGCGCCTCGACCTCGGCGCGCAGGTCGCCGACGCGGGCGGCGCGCTGCTCGTTGAGGCGGGAGCGCTCGGCGACGAGCGCGCCCAGGTCGGCGGTGTCGGAGCGCAGGTCGGTGCCGCGGGAGGTCAGGGCGCTGGTGGTGAACAGCAGACCGGCCAGCGCGAACACGCCGGCGACGGCCGTGCGGGCGCCCGCCCTGCGCAGGGTCCGTACGCGCACCTCTCCCCCTCCCCCACCCCGCTCACGCGCCGCACCCGTGGTGCGACCGTCCGCGAGGCCTGCTCGCACTACGCTAACCGTGCGAACCGCGTGCTCCTGCACCACCCGTCCCGACCCGGAGGTTGACGTGCCCAAGTCCCGCCACGAGCGCGATCGCGACGAGGAGGGGGCCGCCGAGGGCACCGGTGCGACCGCGGAACAGCCCGCCGGGGACGCGGCCGCGGAGGCCCCGAAGCGCCGTCGCCGCCGCGGCGGCGAGGGCGACGAGACGGACCGCGCGATCAAGGCGCGCAACCGGCTGACCCCGCGCTGGTGGGTGGCGGTCATGGTGGCCCTGATGGTCCTGGGCCTGCTGTGGATCGTCGTCTTCTACCTCTCCAGCGCGCAGTACCCGGTGCCCGGCTGGGGCAACTGGAACCTGGTGGCCGGTTTCGGCCTGGTGCTCGTGGGCTTCGCCATGACGACGCGCTGGCGCTGACCCACCCCCGACGCGGAGGGCCCGGGACGCGGACCGGCGTCCCGGGCCCTCCACCTTGTGAACGCTGCGTAGTCAGTCAGCTACTCACGGCACTTCCCCTGGGAAGGTCACCCCTGTGGACAGCTGGGGGTCGCCTTGTGGACCGCTGGAGGACACCGCGGGGGACGAGGACCCCGCTGTCCACAACCTTTGTCCACCGGTTCGTCCACAGCCTGTGGATGACTGTGGGAAACGAGGGATCGTGTCCACACCCGAACCCACAGCAGGTGGACAATCACAGCCTGTTCGCACAGCTGTGCGAACAGGCTGTGGACAGCCGACCGGGGCTCGCGGGCGTCAGACGACGGCGTGCGAAGCGGCGTACACCAGCAGGGCAACCACGACCGCCGCGACGGCGGCCAGCCCGCCCCGCTGCGCGTGCGGGCGGCGGCGGGTGCGCACCAGCAGCGTGGCGACCAGCACGCCCGTCACCAGCCCGCCCAGGTGCGCCTGCCACGAGACCCCGCTGATCACCAGGCCGAGCACGAAGTTGATCGCCACCAGGGCCACCACCTGGCCGGTCTGCCGGCCCAGGTCGCGGTTGACGACGACCAGCGCCCCGAACAACCCGAACACCGCGCCCGAGGCGCCCACCAGGCTCGTGTTCGCCGTCAGGGGCAGCAGCAGCGCCCCCACCGCACCACCCAGCGCCGAGAGCACGTACAGCGCCGCGAAGCGCGCCCGCCCCAGCAGCGGTTCCAGGTAGGTGCCCGTCAGCCACAGCGCGTACGTGTTGAACAGCAGGTGCAGCAGCGAGGCGTGCAGGAACGCCGACGTCAGCGGCTGCCACCAGGTGCCCGCGCCGAAGCTGTTGGCGTAGCCGGCGTCGTTGACCAGCGGCAGGTAGTAGTAGACGTCCGCGGGCACGACGTAGCGCGCGGCGAACATCGCCACGCACACCACGACCACGGCCTTCGTGACCAGGGTGCTGCGGCCCCGGACCGCGCCCCCGAAGGCCGTGCGGGGCTCGCGCACCGAGCGGTTGCCCTCGGTGACGCAGTCCACGCACTGCACCCCGACCGCGGCGGGGCGCTGGCACTGCGGGCAGGCGGGCCGCTCGCAGCGCTGGCAGCGCACCCACGACTCGCGGTCGGGGTGCCGGGGGCAGACGGGGACCCCGGTGGAGGTCTCGTTCGCGGCGTCGCTCACGGTGCGCCCAACGCTCCGGGAGCCGTCACCGTTCGCACCGTCCGCGCTGGGCGGAACACCACCGGGGTCGGGGTCCGGCCGGGATCAGCGCTCGACGTCGACACCGGTGATGACGACCGCCTCGCGGGGGGCGTCGGCCGGGCCGGTGGGCACGCTCGCGATGGCGTCCACGACGCGGCGGCCCTCCTCGTCGGCGACCTCGCCGAAGATGGTGTGGCGCCCGTTCAGGTGCGGGGTCGTGGCGACGGTGATGAAGAACTGCGAGCCGTTGGTGCCGTGACCGGCGACCTTGCCGGCGTTGGCCATGGCCAGCAGGTACTTCTTGTCGAAGCGCAGGTCGGGGTGGATCTCGTCGTCGAACTGGTAGCCGGGGCCGCCGCGGCCGTCACCGCGCGGGTCGCCGCCCTGGATCATGAAGCCGTCGATGACGCGGTGGAAGGTGAGCCCGTCGTAGAAGGGCTCCGTCTTCGTCTCGCCGGTGGAGGGGTCCTTCCACTCCTTCGTGCCCTCGGCGAGGCCGACGAAGTTCGCCACGGTCTTCGGGGCGTGGTTCTCGAACAGCTCGATGCGGATGTCGCCGTGGTTGGTGTGCAGGGTCGCGCGCATGCGGCTCATCGTCGCACGGGGGCCCCGGGCCACCGCACGCTGGCGCGGACGGCCCGGCTGCGGTGGGATGGCGGAGGTGATCGTCGCCCGGGCACGCTCCCGGGCCCCGGGGCGTTGGCCCGGGCGGGACGAGGATCGAGACGAGGATCGAGACGAGGAGGAACGGATGTTCCTGACCAGGAGCCGGCCCGGCAAGATGACGCAGGTCCGCGACCAGGGCACGGCCCTCGCGGAGAAGGCCCTGACCGAGAAGGTGGCCCCCGCCGTGGAGAGCGCCAGGACGTGGGCGACCCCGCACGTGGAGACCGCGCGCACCTGGGCCACCCCCCACGTGGAGACCGCGCGCACCTGGGCCACCCCCCACGTGGAGACCGCGCGCACCTGGGCCACCCCCCACGTCGACACCGCGCGCACCTGGGCCACCCCCCACGTCGACACCGCGCGCACCTGGGCCACCCCCCACGTGGAGACGGCGACCCAGCGGGTGGGTCCCGCCGTGGAGACGGCCCGGGAGAAGCTCGACGAGCTGCTGCCCCGCGTGGTCGACGCCGTGCAGGAGGCCGCCGAGACCGCCCGCACGGCCGCCGACGCCGCGGTCACGGCCGCCGCCCCCGCGGTCACGGCCGCCACGACCGCAGCCGGCACCGCCACCGCTGCGGCCGCCAAGAGCGCCAAGGGCGCCGCCGCGGCCGCCAAGGGCGCCGCGGCCGTCAAGGGCGCCGCAGCCGCCAAGGGGGCCGCCGACGGCACGAAGGTCGCCCGCGAGCGCAGCGCCGGTGCCCTGGCGGTGCTCAAGGGCGAGGCGACGGCGAAGAAGGCGGGGAAGTCCGGGAAGGGCCGCAGGTTCCTGCTGGTGCTGGCCCTCGCCGGGGCGGGCGCCGCCGCGTTCAGCGCGGTGCGCAGCCGCAAGCAGGAGGACCCGTGGGCCACGCCGGGCGCCGCGTGGACGCCCGCCACCCCCACGAACGAGCCCACCGCCACCCCGGCCCCCGTGCCGGACGCGCCGTCCGCGGGCGCCTCGCCCGCGGAGGCCACCGAGGTCCAGGTCGGCGACCTGCCCGACGAGCCCCCCTCGAACGCCGTGAAGAACTTCGAGGAGGCCACCGCGCCCGTCGAGGACGACGGCAAGAAGGACTGAACCGCGACGAAGGCCCCCGCCCTGACGGGTGGGGGCCTTCGTGGTGCCGGGTGGAGGCGAGGGGACTCGAACCCCTAACCCCCTGCTTGCAAAGCAGGTGCGCTACCAATTGCGCCACGCCCCCGGGGGTACCGCGCTCAGCGCACGGTGTCGGTGGCCTCCGCCCAGAGGTCGCGCTCGGCCTTCGCCGACGCCTTGCGGCGCCACGCCAGGGCGGCGCCCGCCACGGCGGCCACCAGCAGCAGCTTCTTCACGCGTGACCTCCACGAGGTGTCCAGAACGGCCTCGAACGTTAGCACGGGGCCACCGGAGCGCCGCGGATCACAGCACCCTCCGCCGCCCCGGCCCGCCCGCACCGCTCAGGTCCGCGCCGCCCGCGCCGAAGGGGGGACGACCCGTCACAGGCAGCGCAGAGGACCATGAGCACACCGCACCCCGCCCCGCCCGGGCCCGGCACGAGCGCCGCGGCCCCGCGGGAGCGCGCCGGCCCGCGCACCGCCGTGGTGCACGAGTGGGTCGCCGCGCGCGCCGGCGCCGAGCAGGTGTTCGAGGCGCTGGCCGGGACCTGGCCCGACGCCGACCTGTACGCCCTCAGCCGCGCGCCCGGCGCGCAGCTGGACCTGCAGGGCCGCCAGCTGCGCACCACGTTCCTGGACCGGCCCGCCACCCGCGAGCGGCGCGCGCTGACCCTGCCGCTGATGCCGGCGGCCTGGCGGGCGCTGGGCCGCGGCGACTACGACCTCGTCGTCACCTCCCACCACGCGTTCGCCACCTCGCACCGCCTCACCCGCCCCGGCGGCACCCACCTCGCCTACGTGCACACCCCCGCGCGGTACGTCTGGAGCCCCGAGCTGGACGGCCGCGGCACCTCGCCGCTGCTGGCGCCGGCGCGGCGCGCGCTCGCCGGCGTGGACCACCGTGCCGCCGCCCACCTGAGCGGGGTGGCCGCCAACAGCGCCGAGGTCGCCCGCCGCGTGGAGCGCTTCTGGGGCCGCGAGGCCACCGTCGTGCACCCCCCGGTGGACGTGGCGCGCTTCGCCCCCTCCCCCGCCGACCGCGACGAGCTCGACCTGCCCGAGGGGTACCTGCTCGCGCTGGGCCGCTGGGTGCCCTACAAGAACCACCTCCTGGTCGTCGACGTCGCCGAGCGGCTGGGTCGCCCCGCCGTCCTCGCGGGCGCCGGTCCGCTGGCCGCCGCCCTGCGCGAGCGGGCCGCGGCCGCGTCGGTGCCGGTGCTCGTCCTGGAGCGCCCCGGGGACGCGCGGGTGCGTGAGCTCCTGCGGCGCGCCGCCGCACTGGTGTTCCCCACCTTCGAGGACTTCGGCATCGTGCCCGTGGAGGCCATGGCCTCCGGCACGCCCGTCGTGGCGCTGGCCCGCGGCGGCGCCGCCGAGACCGTCGTGGACGGCGTCACCGGCGCCCTGGTGCCCGAGCACCACGCCGCCGCCTACGCGGAGGCGGTCGCCCGCGCCGAGGCGTGCTCCCCCGCCGCCTGCCGCCGGCGGGCGGCGGGCTTCGGGCCGGAGCGCTTCCGCGAGCAGGTCCGGGCGTGGGTCGCCTCCCACGTCGGGGGGCGCTGACGTGGAGCTGTTCCTCGGCGCGGCGCTGGCCGCCACGGGCGCGCTGGTGTGCGTAACCGCCGGCGACCGCACCCGCCTGCTCGTGGCCGCCTTCCTCGCCGTGCCGCAGGTGTTCGCCGGTCCGCTGGGGGCGATGTCCCTGCCGCTGAGCCAGTGCTGGGTGATCCTCGCGACGCTGTGCTGGCTGCTGGAGCGCAAGGGCGTGCCGCTGCGCGACCCGGTGCTGCGGGCGGTCCTGGCGCTGGCCGTCGTGCAGGTCGCCGCCGTCGCCTGGTCGCCCGAGCCGCTCGTCGGCGTGCTGGAGGCCGCCCGGCTGGCGTCCTTCGCCTTCCTGTACCTGCACGTGGTGCGGGTGGAGCGCGAGGACCCCCGCGGCGCGGGCGGACCGCTGCGGGTCGTCCTGGCGTGGGCGCTGGTGGCGGCCGTGCTCGTGTGGGTCTTCCGCCTCTCGCCCGGGCTGGAGACGGCGTTCCTGCGCTCCCCGCTGGCCGTCGCCGTCGCCGGCCCGGACGTCATGGCGGCGTTCTGGGGCGAGGGCGCCAACAACGTGGTGGACCCCGCCAAGGCCGGCGGGTTCTTCATCAACGCCAACGTGGCCTCCATGTTCTTGGGGGTCGCGACGTTCGCGTTCCTGGCCCTGAGCGTGGACGGCCGCCGGCGCCGGTACCTGCTCGGCGCCCTGGTGACCTGGTCGGCCACGTTCGCGACCGGCTCCAAGACCGCCGCCGCGCTGGCGCTTCTGCTGCCGGTGGTGGTGCGGGCCGTGCACGTGCTGGGACGTCCCTCGGCGCGCTGGTTCCTGCCGCAGGCCGCCGTGGTCGTGGCCGGCGGCGCCTGGATGCTGCCGCGCCTGCTGGAGCGGTACGTGCCCGCCTACGCGGACGCCTCCTCCGAGAGCCTCGCCAGCCGCGCCCCCATGTGGGACGCGGCCCTGCAGATGTTCCGGGACCACCTGCTGCTGGGGCTGGGGCACGGCGGCTGGGGGCGCACGATGGAGCTGTACGCGCACCTCGGCGTGGACGCGCTGCCACCGCACAACCTCCTGATCGCCGCGTGGGCGTCCACCGGCCTGGCCGGGGTGCTGGTCCTGCTGGTGCTGGCCGCGACCGTCCTGCACCGGCTGCTGGCCGTCGTGGTCCGCCGGGCCGGCTCCCCCCTGGCCCGCACCGCGGGGTTCGCCCTCGGGGCGTGGCTGTGGGCGCTGGTGCACGGCATGGGTGACAACACCGCGGTGTACGGGGAGGCCAAGTCGATGATCCTGCTGGCGCTGCTGCTGGGCGTCGTCACGGCCCGCCAGGACGCGGGGCCGGCGGTCCCGCCGGCCGTCGAGGCCCCCGCCCGGAGGTCGGCGTGCCCCGCGTAGCGGTGCTGCGCCACCAGCTGGGGGTGGCCTCCGAGCCGTTCGTGCTGGAGCAGGCGCGCCGCTTCACGCGCTACGAGCCGGTCCTCGTGGGTCGCGACCCGCTGCCCGCGGACGCCGACCCGGGCCTGCCCGTCGTCACCCTGGCGCAGCGGTGGGGGGCCGGCGCCGCCGCCGGGTACGCGGCGGGTGCCCTGTCCTGGCCGCTGACCCGGGTGCTGCGCGAGGTGCGCGCCGACGTGGTCCTCGCGCACTTCGGGGTGGAGGGCGCCCACGCGCTGCCCAGCGCGCAGCGCGCCGGAGTGCCGCTGGCGACCGTCTTCCACGGCTTCGACGCCACCTGCACCCGCGCGGCGCTGCTGCGCGCGCGGCGCGCCTCCTGGGTGACGTACGTGCGCCGGCTGCCGCGGCTGGCACGGCACGGCGACCTGTTCCTGCCCGTGTCCGGCCACCTGCGCGAGCGGCTCCTGGCGCGCGGCTTCCCCGCCGACCGCACCGTCACGCACCACCTCGGTCTGGACCTCGGCAAGGTCCCCGCCGCGGCGCCCGCCGGGGACGGCCGCACCGTCGTGCACGTCGCACGGCTGGTGGAGAAGAAGGGCACCGAGCACCTCCTGCGCGCCGTGGCCCTGCTGGCCGCGCGCGGCGGCGACGTCCGGCTGGTGTGCGTCGGCGACGGTCCGCTGCGCGGCGCGCTGGAACGGCTCGCCCGTGAGCTGGGGATCGCCGGCCGCGTCGTCTTCACGGGGGCGCTGGCCAACCCGGACGTCCTCGCGCACGTCACCGCCGCGAGCGTGCTGTGCCTGCCCAGCGTCACGGCACGCTCCGGCGACCAGGAGGGCCTGGGCCAGGTGCTGCTGGAGGCCGGCGCCCTCGGCCGGCCCGTCGTCGCCACCGCGCACGGCGGGATCCCCTCCGCCGTCGTCGACGGCGTCACCGGCCTGCTGGTGCCCGAGGCCGACCCGGCCGCGCTGGCCGGGGCGCTGGCCCGGCTGCTGGACGACCCCGCCCTGGCCCGCCGCACCGGGGAGGCGGCGCGCGCGCACGTGCTGCGCTCCTTCGACGTCGCCCGGCAGACCGGCCGGCTGGAGGACCTGCTCGACGGGGTGCTGGCCGCCCGCGGCGCGGGGGGCGGGCGGCGGTGAGCGGCCGCCTCGTCGTGGTGACCCGCGGGCTGCCGCTGCACGGCACCGGCGGCATGGAGTCCGTCGCCTGGGACGTCTCCCGCGCCCTGGCCGCAGGCGGTTCCGCCGTCACCGTGATCACCACGGCCGTGCCCGGCCACCCGGCCACCTCGACGCTGGAGGGCGTGGACGTGCGGGCCCTGCCGGGCACCGCTCCGGGGCGCTACTCGCGCGCCTGGTGGGGCGCCTCCCGCCGCGCGCTGGAGGAGCTGCTGCGCGCCGGGCCCGTCGCCGGCGTCCTGTCCGTCAGCGCCGGGGCGTTCTCCTGCCTGGACGCGGCCGCACCCGCCGGTGCCCCTCGTCCCCGGTTCGTCCTGCAGGCCCACGGGACGTCCGTGGCGGAGCTGACCTCGAAGCTGCGCAGCGGGTCCGCGCTCACCGCGCTGTCCGGCGTGCGCAACGCGCGGGCGCTGCTGCGCGACGCGCGCACCTACCGGCGCTTCGACGCCGTCGTGGCGGTCGGGCCGGCCGTGGCGGCGTCGCTGACCTCCCCGCCGCTGGGGCGGCTGGTGCGGATGCCGCCGGTGCGCACCATCGCCAACGGCGTCGACACGTCGGTCTTCCGGCCCGACCCGGACGCCGCTGCCGCGACCCGGCGCGAGCTGGGCGTGCCCGCCACGGCGCGCGTGCTGCTCGCCGCCGGCCGGCTGCACCCGCAGAAGAGCCTCGACCGCGCCCTGCGCGGCCTGCACGAGCTGACGCGCACCCGCCCCGACCTGGACCCGCACCTCGTCCTCGCGGGGGACGGCCCCGACGAGGGGCGGCTGCGCGCCCTGGCCGGGCAGCTCGGCGTGCGGGACCGGGTGCGCTTCACCGGCCCGGTGCCGCGCGAGCGCGTCGCGCGCCTCGCCGCGGCCGCCGACGTCTCGCTGCTCACGTCCCGATGGCGCGAGGGGCTGCCGATGGCGGTGCTGGAGTCGCTGGCGTGCGGGACGCCCGCCGTGACGGCGCTGACCACCGCCGTCGTGGCGGGCGCCGGCGACGCGGTGACGCGGGTGGACGCCGCCGACGCCGCGGCGCTGGCCGCCGCCACCGCCGGTGCGCTGGACCGCGCCGCGCGGGACGGGCGCACCGGCAGCCTCCTGCCGGCCCACCACGAGCTGCGGCGGGTGGCGCGCGAGCACGAGCGGCTGCTGCGGGGCGCCTGATGCGCTCGGCCGTGCAGCGGCTCTTCTGGGGCGGGCTGGCCGGCAAGCTCCTCGGCCTGGTGCGGGAGGTGCTGCTGGCGGCCGCCTACGGCACCGGTGCGCCCGCCGCGGCCGCCCGCGTCGCGCAGACCGCCACCCTCGTGCCCGTCGACCTGTTCACGGCCGACGCCCTCAGCGCCGGGTTCCTGCCGGTGCACGCCGAGCTGCGCCGGCGGGACCCCGCCCGCGCCGCCGCGCTCTTCCACGGGCTGCGCGCGCTGCTGCTGGCGGTGGCGCTGGTCGTGACCGTCGCGCTGCTCCTGCTCGCCGGCACCGTCGTGGACCTGCTGGCGCCCGGCCTGGACGGGGCCACCGCCGGCACGGCGGCCACCTTCCTGCGCGTCATGGCGCTGGGGGTCCCCAGCTACCTGCAGTTCGCCCTGCTCAGCTGCCTGGAGGCCTCGCACGGCTCGTTCCGCCTCTCCAGCGCCCGTGCCACCGTCCAGAACGCCGGGATGGTGGCGGGGCTGGCGGTGGCCTGGTGGCTGTCGGCGCCCGTGGCGCTGGCGTGGGGGTTCCCCGCCGCGTACGTCGCCCTGCACGTCTGGGCGCACCGCTCGCTGCGCCGCCTCGGCCTGCTGCCGCCGGCGCGCCGGGACCGGCGCGACGCGCGCGCCGCCCTGGCGCAGCTGTGGCGGCGGGTGCGTCCCCTGCTGCTGCTGCCGGTGGTGCTGCAGGCGTCGGTGGTGGCCGAGCGGGTGGTGGCGTCCCTGCTGGGGGACGGCGTGGTCGCCGCCGTGGACTACGCCCGCTTCATCGCCACCACGGGCGTGAGCCTGCTGGCGGTGCCGCTGGGCCTGGCGGGTCTGGCGGTGCTGCCCGGCCTGAGCGCGACCGCCACCCGCGAGCGCCTGGAGCGGCTCGTGCCGGCGGTGCTCGTCGTGGTGGTGCCGCTGTCGGCGGTGCTCGCGGTGGACGCCGGCGGGGTCGTGCACGTGCTGTACGGGCGCGGCGCGTTCGACGCCTCAGCGGTGGCGACGTCGGCGCAGGTGCTCACCGGCTTCGCCGTCGGGTTCTGGGCGCAGGCGGTGTCGTACGTGCTGGTGAAGGCGCTGAACGCGCGCGACCGCAACCGCGCGGCCGTCACCGCCCTCGTCGCCGGGCTGGCGGTGACGCTGGCCGTGGACCTGACCCTGCCCGCGGTTCTGGGGCCGGTGGCGCTGGGCCTGGCCGTGTCGGCGGGGGCCGTGGTCACCACGCTGCTGGCGGCGCGGGCCCTGGGGGTGGGTGCCGTGCTGGTGCGGTGCGCGGCGCTGTGCGCGCCGGGGGCGCTGCTGGCGGGGCTCGCGGCGGCGCTGGTGGGGGCGGCGGTGCCGGGGACGTGGGCGGGTCTGGTGCTCGGCTCGGCGGCGGCCCTGGTGGTGTGGGGGCTGCACGTGGTGTGCGTGCCCGCGCTGCGCCGCGCGCTCGCCCAGGTGCTGCGGCGCCCCCGGCCGTGACGTCCGCGGGGAGTCCGCGGGGAGGCGGCGGGGAGGCGGCGGGAGTCGGCGGGGGTCGGGGCTCAGCGGGTGAGCAGGCCGTCCAGCAGCCCGCGCAGCTGCTCGCCGCGCGAGGCCCAGTCGTGCCCGGCCGCCGCCCGCCCGCAGCGCAGCACCCGCTCGGCCCGCTCGGCGGCGGGCGCCGCCAGCAGGTCCAGGACCCGGCCGGTGAACGGCTCCGCGCCCCGCTCGGTCCACACCGCGCCGGGCAGCGCGCGCACCGCGGGCAGCGGCGTGCTCACCACCGGCAGCCCGGCGGCGAGGTACTCGTACGTCTTCAGGGGGCTGATCCCCTCCGTGAGGGGGGTCAGCCGGTACGGCACCAGGCCGACGGTGGCCGCGGCCAGCTCCCGCGCCAGGTCCTGCGGGCCGAGCGGCCCCGCCACCTGCGCGCCCTCGGCCAGCAGCTCGCGCCACGCCGGGTGCCCCGTCGTGCCGGGTGCCACGGGGCCCAGCAGGCGCACGCGGGCGGTGCCCCGCAACCGCCGCGCCAGGCCGGTCAGCAGCTCCAGGTCCACCTTGTGCGCGGCGAGCGTGCCGGCGAACACGGCCACCGGCTCGCGCGGCGCCGTCCGCCGGGCCGCGGCGCCCGCGAACAGGTCCACGTCGGCGACGTTGGGCAGCAGCACCGGGCGCGCGAAGCCCTGCCGGCGCAGGTGACCGGCGACCGCGTCGCTGGTGGCGACGGCCAGGCCGGCCGACGCCGCCAGCCGCCGCTCGGCCGACAGCAGGCGCCCGCGGTGCACGCCGGGGTTCTCGTGCAGCAGGTCCACCAGGTGGTAGGCGGTGGCGTCGGCGAGGGCGGGCAGGCCGTACGTGAACGGCGTGTAGGTCCACAGCACCCGCGGGCCGGGGTGCTCGGCCCACCGCCGCACCTGCGCGTGCAGCAGGCGGGCGTTCAGCGCCCGGGTCCCCGGCCCGTGGTGCGGCACGAGCCGCGGTGACAGCACCCCCGCACCCGCAGGGACCGGCCGCGGCGCGCGGGACGGGGTCTCGCGCAGCGCCGCGGGGAGCAGCCGACGCAGCACCCGGCGCGCGTCGCCGGGACGCAGCCGGCGCGTGCCGGTGCCCTCGGCGAACACGACCGGCCAGCGCCGGGCGAACGCCGCCACGGCGCGGTGCTGGTTGGTGGCGACGGCGGCGTCCCAGTCCGCGGTGCCCAGCACCAGGACGAGGGGCTCGCCGGCCCTCACCGGCCCGCCGCCGCGACGACCTGCACGACCGTGCGCAGCAGGATCTTCACGTCCAGCCACAGCGACCAGTTCTCGACGTAGTGGTTGTCGTAGCGGGCCCGGTCGGCGATGGAGGTGTCCCCCCGCAGGCCGTTGACCTGCGCCCACCCGGTGATGCCGCACGGCACCCGGTGGCGCCACAGGTACTCCTCGTGCTCGGCGCCGAAGCGCTCCACGAAGTACGGCCGCTCCGGCCGCGGGCCCACCAGGGACATGTCGCCGCGCAGCACGTTCCACAGCTGCGGCAGCTCGTCCAGGGACAGGCGGCGCATCCAGCGGCCCAGCGGGAGCAGGCGGTCCTCGTCCACGCTCCAGCGCGTGGCGCTGTCGTCGGCCGCGGCCCGCACGCTGCGGAACTTCAGCAGCTCGAAGCGGCGGCCGGCCAGGCCCACGCGTTCCTGGCGGAACAGCACGCCGGGCCCGCCCTCCAGGCGCAGTGCGAGGGCGAGCAGCCCCAGCAGCGGGCTCAGCAGCGCCAGGCCCGCCGCGGACACCACCACGTCCACGCCGCGCTTGAGGCGCCACGTCGGCGCCCGGAACGCCGGGCGCCGCAGCCGCAACAGCGGCACCCCCCGCAGCACCTGCACCAGCCGGTGGGTGCTGACGACCTGCCAGTAGCGCGGCACCGCGAAGATCTCCACGTCCAGGCCGTGGCAGGCGCGCAGGACGTCGACGACGACGGGCTCGGGCACGTTGGAGTACCCGATGATCACGACGCAGGCCTCGTGCTCACGCACCAGGCGCGGCAGGTCGGCGATCCGGCCGAGCACAGGCAGCGGCCGGGAGCACGGGGGCAGGCGCGGCTCGTCGTCCACGAAGCCGACGGGCAGCAGGCCGTGCTCGCGGCGCGCCAGGACGTCCACCAGCTGCGCACCCAGCCCGCCGCAGCCGACGACGAGGGTGCGGCGGGCCACGCGCCCGGTGCGGCGCACCGCCTGGACCAGCACGTACGCACCCGCGCGGGCCAGGACGACGAGCGCGGTCTGGGCGGCCGCGAACCGCAGCAGCGGCCCGTCGACGAACCCGGCCCCCAGCACGACGTCGGCGATGGAGGTGGCCCCCAGCGCGGCGACGGCCGAGGCCAGCAGCAGCGGCAGGTCGTCCAGGGCGCTGGGCTCCAGCCGGGGCCGGTACAGGCCGGTGAAGGCGTGCACGGCCAGCACGGACACCCCGAACACGCCCAGGCCCGGGTGCCGCAGGCCGTCGGCGAGGCCGGGCAGGGCCAGGTCCGCCAGCAGGACGACCAGCACGCAGGCGGCGTCCACGGCCAGCAGCAGCGCGGTCAGCCGCGAGCGCGGGGCACGCGCGCCCCCCGGAGCCGCGTACGGCGTCCCCGGGACCGGTGGGCGGGCTCCCGCCGTCGGCTCTCCGGTCAGCGTCACGTCGTTGCTCCTGGTGCGTCGGGCCGTTACCACACGGCTGGGAGTTCCCTCCGTTTCCGTCGGCCGGGCGGCGTGTCGACTTGAGCCGAACCCGGGGCGGGTCCGGTTCAGGTGGCCCGCCGCGCAGCCGATGGGTGCTCGTCCGCCCCGTCAGGCGCCCCGGACCACCACCCGAGCCCCAGGAGCACCGAGGAGCACCGCCCGATGGAGCTGGTCGACTACCTGCGCGCGCTGCGCAAGCACTGGGTGCTGGTGGCGCTCGCGGTGCTCGTCGGCCTGGGCGCGGGGGGCGGGTCGACGGCGCTGAGCTCCCCGCTGTACCGGGCGGACTCCCTGCTGTTCGTCTCCATGCACGACGGCGGCGGCGCCGTGGCCCTCATGCAGGGCGGCATGTTCACCCAGCAGCGGGTGCAGTCCTACACGGGCGTGCTCACCAGCCCGAAGGTGCTGCAACCGGTGATCGACGAGCTGGACCTGGACACCACCGCCCGCGCCCTGGCCGCGCGCGTCGGCTCCAACGCCCCGCTGGGCACCGTCCTCATCGAGGTCACCGTGGAGGACTCCTCCGCGGAGCGTGCCGCGCGGATCGCCGACTCGGTCGCGAAGCACTTCGGCACGGCCGTCGCGGAGCTGGAGCGGCCCTCCCCGGACGTGGTCAGCCCCGTGCGCGTCAGCGTGCTGCGTCCCGCGGAGGTCCGCGAGGAGCCCATCGCCCCCAGCCCGTCGCGCAACCTCGTGCTCGGCCTGCTGTTCGGGGTGAGCGCCGGGACGGGCCTGGCGGTCCTGCGGGAGGTGCTGGACACCACCGTGAAGACGACGGCCGGCATCACCGGCATGGGCACCCCGGTGCTGGGCACCACCCTGCTCGGGGAGTCCGGCGAGAAGCCGGAGCTGATCGTGGAGCACGCGCGCACGCCCCAGTCGGAGGCGCTGCGGCAGATCCGCACGAACCTGCAGTTCGCCGACGTGGACCACCCCCCGCGGGTGGTGGTGATCACCTCAGCGCTGCCCGGGGAGGGCAAGAGCACCCTGGCGGTGAACCTGGCGCTGACGACGGCGCTGGCGGGGGTGCGCACGATCCTCGTCGAGGCCGACCTGCGGCTGCCGAAGGTGGCGGAGTACCTGGGCGTGGACCGCAGCGCGGGCCTGACGACCGTGCTCGCCGGCCGCGCCGACGTGGACGACGTGCTGCAGCCCTACGGCGACTCGGGCCTGTCGGTGCTGGCCAGCGGGCCGATCCCGATGAACCCCTCCGCGCTCCTGGGCTCGCGGCACATGGCCGACCTGCTGGACCGGCTGCGCGAGCGCGCGGACCTGGTCATCGTGGACAGCCCGCCGCTGCTGCCGGTGGCCGACGCGGCGGTGCTGGCCCGGCAGTCGGACGGGGCGATCGTCGTGGTCCGGCACGGGCGCACGACGCGCGACCACCTGACCCGGGCCCTGGAGCGGCTGCGGGCGGTCGACGCCCGGGTGCTCGGCGCCGTCCTGTCGATGGTGCCGGCGCGGCGCTCGGAGTACGCCTACCCGTACGACTACGGGTACGGCTACCAGCCGGAGACCGCCACCGACGCGGAGCCGCTGCTCACGGAGCGCTGAGCCGCCGCGCGCGGCGGGGCGGCGACGGCGTCGAGCACGTCCTCGACGGCCGCGGCCAGGCGCTGGGCGGTGCTGCGGTGCTCGGCCTCGGGGCGCAGGTGCACGTCGGCGACGTCGTCGGCGGCGGGGTCGGCGGGAGCGGTGGGGCCGCGCAGCGCGGGGGCCGCGGCCAGCAGGGCGCGCCAGCCGGCGGCGGGGTCGGCGTCGGCGCGGCCGGGCCCGCAGCGCGGCAGGGCGGCGGCGATGCGGGCGAGCTCGGGCAGGGTGAACGTGCGGCGCTGGGCGGCCGGCAGCAGGTCCACCACGGCGGCGCGGTGCTCACGGGTCATCACCAGCACCGCGTCGGCCTCGTGCACCAGGTGCTCGTCGAGCTGACGGGCGGTGGTCCCGGCCGGCGCGGTGCCGGTGACCTCCGCCAGGACCCGCGCGGTGGTGGGGTCCACGCCGTGCCCGGTCAGGGCGCGGGTGCCTGCGCTGCCCACCCGCACGCGCGCCGCGCGCGGGCCGAAGCGCTCGTCGAGGCGGTGGCGCAGCAGCGCGGCGGCCATCGGGGAGCGGTGGACGTTGGCGGTGCAGACGACCAGGACGGTGAACGCCGCAGCGCTCACGGGGCCATCTTCAGCATCTGCCTGCGCTCGCGGAGGGCGGCCAGCAGCGCGGTGGTCTCCACGTGCCGGTCGCCCTGCAGGATCGACTGCTTGGCGGCGGACTGCGCGGCGGCGGAGACCTCCTCGTGGCTCATCCCGCTGGCCGTGGACGCCACCCGGGGCCACTCGACGGCGCTCAGGTCGAACCCGCGCAGGCGGCGGAGCACCACCTCGTGCACGACCCCGGTGGTGGGCAGCGGGTAGTCCAGCAGGGCGTCGAAGCGGCGCAGCACCCAGCGCTCCAGGAGCTGCGGGCGGCAGGTGGTGGCGACGAGGACGCTGGTGGAGGTGTCCTGCTCGAGCAGGGCGGTGAAGGCCCGCAGCACGTCGCGCAGCCCGGCGCCGCGCTCCGGGCCGGGCGGCTCGGCCAGGGCGTCGAGGTCGTCGAAGAGGTACACGCCGCGGGTCTGGGCGACCAGGTCGAAGACCAGGCGCAGCCGGGCGACCGCGTCGTCGGCGGGCGCCTCGGCGAGGGCGTCGAGGCGGACGGAGAACAGGGGCAGCAGCATCTCCCCGGCGAGCGCCTCGGCGGTGAGGGACTTCCCGGTGCCGGGCGGGCCGGTGAGGAGGAGCCTGCGCACGGGTTCGAAGCCGCGCGCGAGCAGCGCCTCGGCGCGGCGCTGCTCGGCCAGGACGCGGTGCAGGCGGCCCATGACCTCCCCGCCCAGCGCCACGTCGGCCAGCCGGGTGGAGGGCTGCTGGACGGTCAGGACCTGGGCGAGCTCCCCGCGGGGCTGGGCGACGGGGACGGGGCGGGCCGCGACGGCGCCCGGTGCGCCGGCCGGCCGGTGCGCACCGGTGCGCCCGGCGTCCAGGAGGGCGCGGACCTCCTCCGCGTAGCGGGTGCGACCGGTGCGGGTGGCGGCCTCGGCGACCTGCAGCACCACGGAGCGGAAGCGGGTGTCGTCGCCCAGGCTGTGGCTCTCCACCAGCGCCTTGACCTGTGCCGCCGTCGCCATCCGCCCTCCCTCGAGTCACCAGGAGCCTACAGGGGGTGACACAGGGGTGCCGCCCGCCGGAGCGAGCGTCCCGGGACGCGGAGAACCCCGCACCGGAAAGGTGCGGGGTTCTCGAGAGGTGGGCCTAGGAGGACTTGAACCTCCGACCTCTTCCTTATCAGGGAAGCGCTCTAACCGACTGAGCTATAGGCCCGGAACTGCGTGACACGCAACGGTCCCCACTCTACCGGATCGCCGACAGTGCCTCCGACCAGACCGCCCACCAGCGGGGACGGCCCCGCGGGTCAGTCGTCGGACAGCGTCACGTCCAGGCCACCCACCAGGGCGGCCGACACGTTGTAGAGGAACGCCGTGATCGTCGACAGCGCCGTCAGCAGCACCACGTCGACGACAGCGATCACCGTGGCCAGCGAGAGCACCTTGCCGAAGCCCAGGTAGTCCAGCAGGTTCACGTCGACCTCGCCGCCCACCACGTCGCGCAGCAGGCCGTTGACGTCGGTGAACACGCCCATGCCGTCCAGGACGCTCCACACCACCGCCGTGGCCACCACCAGGGCGATGCCCACCGCCACCGACAGCAGGAACGACAGCTTCGTCACCGACCACGGGTCCACCCGCGCCAGCGTCAGCCGCACCCGCCGGGGCACCTCCACCGCCTGGGCCGGGCCCGTCCGCGCCGCCGGACGCGATTGCACAGCTCCACCCGCCTTCGCTGCCGAGCTGGCCTTCGGCGTCCCCGCCCCCGTGGTGCCGGGCGAGGAGGCCGTGCGTTCGGCGTGACTCACGAAGCGCCTCCGGGGTGGGTGTCGGTCTCGGCCGGGGGACCTCCGTCAGCCGATCCAGGAGACCGTACGTCATCCGACGGGTCCACGGCAGTGTCTGAGGGAGAAGGCGGCTCGTCCGCGCCCAGCGCGGCGGACTGGTCGTCACCGGCGCCGGCGACGTCGGTCAGCGGGTCGTCCACCCCCTCCACGGTGGCCTGCGAGACCTCCTCGGCGGCGACCTCCTCGTCCAGCACCCGCTCCGCGTTGCGGGCGACCGCGATGATCCGGTCACCGGGCTCCGGGCGCGCGAACGTCACGCCCATCGTGTCGCGGCCCTTGGCGGGCACCTCGTCCACCCGCGAGCGCACCACGCGCCCACCGGCCATGACGACGAGCACCTCGTCGTCCTCCGAGACGGTCAGCGCGCCCACGAGGTCGCCGCGCGCGTCGGCCAGCTTGGCGACCTTGATGCCCAGACCGCCGCGGCCCTGCCGGCGGTACTCCGCGATCCGGGTCCGCTTGGCGTAGCCGAGCTCGGTCACCACGAAGACGTCGAGCTCGTCCGAGGCCACGGCCATGGCCAGCAGCTCGTCGTCGCCGCGGAACTTCATGCCCGTCACGCCCGAGGTGGCCCGGCCCATCGGGCGCAGCGTGTCGTCGTCCGCTGCGAACCGCACGCTCATCCCCTTGCGGGAGACCAGGAAGAGGTCCTCCCCCTCCCCGACCAGGGAGGCCGCGAACAGCTCGTCGTCGACCTCCTCGCCGTCCGCGCCGGGGCGCTGGCGCAGGTTGATGGCGATGAGCCCGCCGGAGCGGTTGGAGTCGTACTCGCTCAGCCGCGTCTTCTTCACGATGCCGCCGCGGGTGGCGAGCACCAGGTACGGGGCCTGCTCGTAGTCCTGCAGGTCCAGGACCGCGACGATCCGCTCCCCCGGTTGGAAGGCCAGCAGGTTCGCCACGTGCTGCCCGCGCCCGTCGCGGCCGCCCTCGGGCAGCTCGTAGCCCTTGGCGCGGTACACCCGCCCCAGGTTGGTGAAGAACAGCAGCCAGTGGTGGGTCGTGGTGGTGAAGAAGTGCTCCACCACGTCGTCCTCGCGCAGGCTCGCGCCCCGCACGCCGCGGCCGCCGCGGCGCTGGGCGCGGTAGAGGTCGGTGCGGGTCCGCTTGGCGTAGCCGCCGCGGGTGACGGTGACGACGACGTCCTCGACGGGGATGAGGTCCTCGACGCTCATGTCGCCCTCGAAGGGCAGGATCTGCGTCTTGCGCTCGTCGCCGTAGCGCTCGACCAGCTCCACGAGCTCGTCACCGACGATCTGCCGCTGCCGCTCGGGCCGGGCGAGGATGTCGTTGTAGTCGGTGATGAGCCGCATCAGCTCGTCGTACTCGTCGGTGATGCGCTGGCGCTCCAGGGCGGCCAGCCGGCGCAGCTGCATCTCGAGGATGGCGCGCGCCTGGACGTCGTCGATCTCCAGCAGCCCCATGAGGCCCTCGCGGGCGAGGTCCACGGTGGCGCTGGCGCGGATGAGGGCGATGACCTCGTCGAGCGCGTCGAGCGCCTTCAGCAGCGCCCGCAGGATGTGCGCGCGCTCCTCGGCCTTGCGCAGCCGGAAGCGGGTGCGGCGCTGGATGACCTCGACCTGGTGGGTGATCCAGTGCTTGAGGAACGCGTGGATCGGCAGCGTGCGCGGCACGCCGTCGACCAGCGCGAGCATGTTGGCGCCGAAGTTCTGCTGCAGCTGGGTGTGCTTGTACAGGTTGTTGAGCACGACCTTGGCCACGGCGTCGCGGCGGAGCACGATGACCAGCCGCTGACCGGTCTTGCCGGAGGTGTGGTCCTGCACGTCGGCGATGCCGGACAGCCGGCCGTCGCGGACGAGGTCGGCGATGTTCATCGCCAGGTTGTCCGGGTTGACCTGGTACGGCAGCTCGCTGACGACCAGGCAGGTGCGCCCGGAGATCTCCTCGACCTCGACGACCGCGCGCATGGTGATGGAGCCGCGGCCGGTGCGGTAGGCGTCGCTGATGCCGCGGTGGCCCAGGATGAGCGCGCCGGTCGGGAAGTCCGGGCCCTTGATGCGCTGCAGCATCGCGGCCAGCTGCTCGTCGTCGGAGGCGTCCGGGTTGTCCAGCAGCCACTTCACGCCGTCGGCGACCTCGCGCAGGTTGTGCGGCGGGATGTTGGTCGCCATGCCGACGGCGATGCCGGCGGAGCCGTTGACGAGCAGGTTCGGGAACCGGCTCGGCAGGACGTCCGGCTCCTGCTCGCGGCCGTCGTAGTTCGGCGAGAAGTCGACGGTCTCCTCGTCGATGTCGCGGACCATCTCCATGGCCAGCGGCGCCATGCGGCACTCGGTGTAGCGGTACGCGGCGGCCGGGTCGTTGCCGGGCGAGCCGAAGTTGCCCTGCCCGTCGACGAGCGGGTAGCGCAGCGACCAGTCCTGCGCGAGGCGGACGAGGGCGTCGTAGATCGAGCTGTCACCGTGCGGGTGGTAGTTCGACATGACGTCGCCGACGACGCGGGCGCACTTGTAGTAGCCGCGGTCCGGGCGGTACCCGCCGTCGTACATCGCGTAGAGCACGCGCCGGTGGACCGGCTTGAGGCCGTCGCGCACGTCGGGCAGCGCCCGGGAGACGATGACGCTCATCGCGTAGTCGAGGTACGAGCGCTGCATCTCCAGCTGCAGGTCGACCTGCTCGATGCGGTCTCCGGCGGGGGGTTCGGTGGTGCTCTCGCTCACGGCGGGGTCCCTCTCAGGTCACGGGCTCTCGGGTGCTTGGTTCCACGTGGAACGGGTGGGACCTCACACGTCGAGGAACCTCACGTCGCGGGCGTTGCGCTGGATGAACGAGCGGCGGGACTCCACGTCCTCACCCATGAGCACCGAGAAGACGGCGTCCGCGGCGGCGGCGTCCTCGAGCGTCACCTGCAGCAGCGTGCGGTGCGCGCGGTCCATCGTCGTCTCGGACAGCTCGTTCCAGTTCATCTCGCCGAGGCCCTTGTAGCGCTGGACGGAGTTCTCCTTGGGCAGCTTCTTGCCCGCCGCCTTGCCGGCCTCGATGAGCGCGTCCCGCTCGCGGTCGGAGTAGGCGAACTCGTGCGGCGTGCCGCCGGACCACTTCAGCCGGTACAGCGGCGGCTGGGCGAGGTAGACGAAGCCGTTCTCGACCAGCGGGCTCATGTAGCGGAACAGCAGGGTCAGCAGCAGCGTGCGGATGTGCTGGCCGTCGACGTCCGCGTCGGCCATGACGATGATCTTGTGGTAGCGCAGCTTGTCGAGGTTGAACTCCTCACCGATGCCGGTGCCGAACGCCGTGATGAGCGCCTGCACCTCCTGGTTGCCCAGGGCCCGGTCCAGCCGGGCCTTCTCGACGTTGAGGATCTTCCCGCGGATCGGCAGGATCGCCTGGGTGCGCGGGTCGCGCCCGCGGGTGGCCGACCCGCCGGCGGAGTCGCCCTCGACGATGAAGACCTCGCACTCCGAGGGGTTGTTCGACTGGCAGTCCTTCAGCTTGCCGGGCAGCGAGTTGCGCTCCAGCAGCGACTTCCGGCTCGCCTCGCGCGCCTTGCGGGCCGCCTGGCGCGCCACCAGCGCGGAGTGCGCCTTCTTCGCGATGGTGTACGCCTCCTTGGGGTTGGAGGCGAACCAGTGCCCGAGGTGCTCGCGCACCTGCGCGTTGACGAACGTGCGCGCCGAGGTGTTGCCGAGCTTGGTCTTCGTCTGACCCTCGAACTGCGGCTCGGACAGCTTCACCGAGATGACCGCGGTCAGCCCCTCGCGGATGTCGGAACCCTCGAGGTTCTCGTTGTCCTTGAGCAGCTGGGGCTTCGCGGCCCGGGCGTACTCCTGCACCAGCGCGGTCAGCGCCGTGCGGAAGCCCGTCTCGTGGGTGCCGCCCTCGGTGGTGTTGATGGTGTTCGCGTACGTGAAGACCGCCTCGGAGTAGGCGGTCGTCCACTGCATGGCGATCTCCACGGAGATGCCCTGCTCGGCGTCCTCGGCCTCCAGGGAGATGATCGAGTCGTGCAGCGCGTCGTTCTTCTTCTGCGCGTTGACGTGCTGGACGTAGTCGACCAGGCCCCCGTCGTAGCGGTAGGTCACCTCGCGCAGGGGCGCCTCGTCCGTGGCCTCCGCCTCGGCCTCGTCCTCGCCCGTGGGGCGCTCGTCCTTCAGCGAGATCGTCAGCCCCTTGTTGAGGAAGGCCATCTGCTGGAAGCGGGTGCGCAGCGTCTCGAAGTCGAACGTCGTGGTCTCGAACGTCTCGTCGCTCGGCCAGAACGTCACCGTGGTGCCGGTCTCCGCGGTCTCCTCGCCCTTGGCCAGCGGCGCGGTGGGCACGCCGTCGGCGTACGACTGGCGCCACACGTGGCCCTGCCGGCGCACCTCGACGTCCAGGCGCCGCGACAGCGCGTTGACCACGGAGATGCCCACGCCGTGCAGGCCGCCGGACACCGAGTACCCGCCGCCGCCGAACTTGCCGCCGGCGTGCAGCACCGTCAGCACGACCTCGATCGCCGGGCGACCCTCGCCGGGCATGACGTCCACGGGGATGCCGCGGCCGTTGTCCTGCACCCGCACCCCGCCGTCGGCCAGCATCGTGACGCCGATGGTGTCGCAGTGACCGGCCAGCGCCTCGTCGACGGAGTTGTCGACGACCTCGTAGACCAGGTGGTGCAGGCCCCGCTCACCGGTGGAGCCGATGTACATGCCGGGACGCTTGCGGACGGCCTCCAGGCCCTCCAGGACGGTGATGGCGTCGGCGCCGTAGTCCGAGGACGGGGTGCCGTCGGCCGCGACGGCGTCCGCCAGGGACGGCGCTTCCTCCGGTGCGGGCGACTGCTGGTCGGGGTTGGTCGGCTCTTGGTCTGGCACGAGCGCGTGCTCTCCCTCCGCGTCGAGCGGCGCGGGGGCGGGCGCGCGGAGACGAGCCCCGAGACGCCGGGGCCACCACGACCGCCAGGTTCACGCCATTCTACCCCGCGCGGAGCCGTTGGACGCGTCAGCGGGCCGCCCAAGGCACCTGTGGCGCGCCGACCCCCCGGGTGCGGGGGGACCTACGCGCCACCACCCCCGGCAGCGCAGCGCCCGCTGCGCGGCCCGGACCCCGCTCAGCCGTAGGTGTCGCGCGGGCCCCTGCCACCGGGCGCCGCCCGGTGGCCCTTGCGCCAGGAGGGCCCCTGCGGTCCGCGCACGACGACCTTCACGACCACCCCGTGCCCCAGCTCCTCGTCCAGGCGCCGCACCAGCACGCTGGTCAGCAGCCGCACCTGCGTCGCCCACGCCGTGGACTCGGCGCGCACCACGAGCGTGCCGTCCTTCAGGCTCTCCGGGGCGCAGTGCCCCGCCAGCTCGGGGCCGACCACGGCGTCCCAGCGCCCGAACGCGCCACCCACCGCCACCGGCTGCTCCCAGCCCCGCTCGCCGACGAGCCGGTCCAGCGTGGAGCCCAGCGGCTGCGGGTCGCGCGCGTCCGGCCACGCGCCCGAGCGGGCCGAGGCGTCGGCCCGCCGCGCCCGCGCCGCCTCCCGGCCGTCGCCCGCCCCGCGCCCACCCCGGCCCGCGCGCCCGGGCCGCAACCCCTTGGCCGCGGCCGCCGCCCGCGCCCGGCCCAGCGCGGTGCGCGCGAGGTCCGCGCCCGTGGAGCCGGCCTGGTCCGCCTCCGCGCCCGTGGCGGGCTCGGGCAGGTCCACGCCGTCGGTGGCCGGCTCCTCCCCCGGCTGCTCGCCCGGCGCGCCAGGGGCGTCCGGGCCGCCGTCAGCCGCCACGGACGGCGCTGCCCGTCGTGACGAGGACCCGGTCCGCCCCCGCGCCGCGCAGCGCCTCCGGGACGTCCTCGGGCACCGCCGCGGTCACCAGGACCTGCTCGGCACCGGCGACGACCTCCGCCAGCCGTTCCCGGCGCCCCGCGTCCAGCTCGGCGAACACGTCGTCCAGCACGAGCACCGGACCTCCCGGATCGCTGGAGCTGTCGTCCTCCAGCAGCAGCCGGTAGCTGGCCAGCCGCAGTCCCAGCGCCACCGACCAGCTCTCCCCGTGGCTGGCGTACCCCTTGGCGGGCATCCCGCCCAGGGTCAGGACCAGGTCGTCGCGGTGCGGGCCGACCAGGCACACCCCCCGATCCAGCTCCGCCTTGCGCTGCTCGGCCATTGCCGCCAGCAGCGCGAGGCGCAGGTCCTCGGTGCCCGGCACCGCACCGCCCGGCGTCGTGGCCGCGCCCTCGGCCAGCAGCGGCAGGGAGGAGCGGTAGCCCAGCTCCAGCTCGCCCTGCCCGCGGCTCACCGCGCGGTACGCCTGCCCCGCCGGTCCGCGCAGGTCGCCCAGCAGGGCCAGCCGCGCCGCCAGCAGCTCGGCGCCCACGGAGGCCAGGTGCTCGTCCCACACCTCCAGGGTGGAGGCGTCCCCTCGCCCGCCGCGCAGCGCGGCACCGGCGGACTTCAGCAGCGCCGTGCGCTGGCGCAGCACCCGCTCGTAGTCGCTGCGCACCCCCGCCACCCGCGGCCAGCGCGTGACCAGCAGGTCGTCGAGGTAGCGCCTGCGCCCGTCCGGGTCGCCCTTGACCAGCGCCAGGTCCTCCGGGGCGAACAGGACGGTGCGCAGCACCCCCAGCACCTCGCGGGGCCGGCGCACGGGGGTGCCGTTCAGCCGCGCCCGGTTGGCGCGACCCGGCGTGATCTCCAGCTCGACCAGCGCCCGGCGCTCCCCGCGCACCAGCTGCGCGCGCACGACGGCGCGCTCCGCTCCCTGCCGCACCAGCGGCGCGTCCCCGGCCACCCGGTGGCTGCCGAGCGAGGCGACGTAGCCGATGGCCTCGACGAGGTTCGTCTTGCCCTGGCCGTTCAGCCCCGTGAACGTCGTCGTGCCCGGCCGCAGCTCCAGCTCCAGGGCCGGGTACGAGCGGAAGTCGACGAGGGAGAGGTGCGCGACGTGCACGCGCGCGGGATCAGTTCGTCGAGCCGGAACCCGAGGTGGGCCCGGCGGACGTCACCGCATGCCCGCCGAACTGGTTCCGCAGCGCGGCGACCGCCTTGATCGACGGGGAGTCCTCCTGACGGGAGGCGAAGCGCGCGAAGAGCGCACCGGCGAGCACCGGCATCGGCACGGCGTTCTCGATGGCCTGCTCCAGCGTCCAGCGGCCCTCGCCGGAGTCCTGCGCGTAGCCGCGCAGCTTGTCCAGCTTGGGGTCCTCCTCGAGGGCCTTGACCATGAGGTCCAGCAGCCAGGAGCGCACGACCGTGCCGCGCGTCCACGCCTTGAAGACCGCCGGGACGTCGCTGATGATCCCCTTCGCCTCGAGGAGCTCGTAGCCCTCGGCGTAGGCGTGCATCAGGCCGTACTCGATGCCGTTGTGGACCATCTTCGCGTAGTGGCCCGCACCGACGCCGCCGGCGTGCACGAAGCCCTCCTCGCGCGGGCCCTCCGGACGCAGCGCGTCGAAGACCGGCATGGCGATCTCCACGTGCTTCTTCGCGCCGCCGGCCATGAGGCCGTAGCCGTTCTCCCGGCCCCACACGCCGCCGGAGACGCCGCAGTCCACGTAACCGGTGCCGCGCTCGGCCAGGAGCTCGGAGTTGACCGTGTCGTCGGTCCACTTGGAGTTGCCGCCGTCGATGACGAGGTCGCCGTCGCCCAGCAGGGGGGCCAGGCTCGCCACGGTGTCGCGCGTGATCTTCCCCGAGGGGACCATCACCCACACGACCTTCGGCGAGGGCAGGGCCTCCACCAGGGCGGCCAGCGAGGGGACGTCCGTGACGTCCGGGTTGGGGTCGTACCCCGTGACCTCGATGCCCTTCTCGCGCAGCCGGGCGCGCATGTTGCCGCCCATCTTCCCGAGACCGACGAGTCCGATGTGCATCTGGACGACCCTTCCTTCCCCCGGCTGCCCGGGGGTCTGAGTGCGTGCCGGCTCAGCCGGCGAGGCGGACCGGCATCAGCAGGTACCGGTAGCTGTCGTCGTCCTCCCCGTCCGCCTCCGCCTGACCGGTGATCACGGCCGGGCGGGTGGACTGGGTGAACGACAGGCGGGCGTAGGGCGCCGACAGGGCCCCCAGCCCGTCCAGGAGGAACTGCGGGTTGAAGGCGATGGCGATGGGCTCGCCCACGAGGGAGGCCTCGAGGGCCTCCGTCGCCTGCGCGTCCTCGCCCTGTCCCGCCTCCAAGGACAGCACGCCGTCCTCGAAGCGCAAGCGCACGGGCGTGTTGCGCTCGGCCACCAGGGCCACCCGCTTGACGGCCTCGGTGAGGGCTGAGGTGGACACCACGGCGTGGGTGGGTGACTCGGCGGGGAACAGCGCCCGCACCTTGGGGTACTCGCCGTCCACCAGGAGCGAGGTGGACTGCCGGCCGTCGGCGGAGAAGCCGATGAGGTCGCTGCCGCCGTCGGCCAGGGCCATCCGCAGCGTGCTCGTGCTGCCCAGCGACCGGGCGACGTCCGAGAGCGTGCGGGCCCGCACGAGGGCGGCGGTGGAGAAGTCCGGGGTGCTGGGGTTCCAGCGCAGCTCGCGCACCGCCAGCCGGTAGCGGTCGGTGGCCAGCAGCGTCAGCAGGCCGCCCTCGATCTCCAGGCGCACGCCCGTGAGGATCGGCAGGGTCTCGTCCCGGCTGGCCGCCACGGTCACCTGGGCGACGGCCTCGGTGAACTCCGAGCCGGGGACGGTGCCGGACTCCTCAGGCATCGCCGGCAGGGAGGGGTACTCGTCCACCGACATCGTCAGCAGCGTGAACCGGCTCGCCCCGCAGGTGACGACGACCCTCGAACCCTCCGTGGTCAGGGTCACCGGCCGGTTGGGCAGGCTGCGGGAGATGTCGGCCAGCAGGCGCCCGGAGACGAGGACCTTCCCGGCCGTGCGCACCTCCGCCGGCACCTCGACGCGCGCGGAGACCTCGTAGTCGAAGGTCGACAGCCGCAGCGATCCGTCGTCACCGGCCTCCAGGAGCACGCCCGCCAGCACGGGCACGGGGGGCCTGGAGGGCAGGGCCCGGGCGGCCCACGCCACGGCGTCGGCCAGCACGTCGCGCTCGACCTGCAACTCCACCAGGCACCGCCTCCCGCCGAGTCCACCTCGTCCGCACCCACCCGCAGCACGGGCGGCTCCTGACAGTAGTGGAGACGGTCCCGGTCGGTGCAGGCGGCCGTCCACCGCTCGTCCACCGGTCCCCACAGGTCTTCCGGGGATCTCCCCGGCTCGTCGAGCAGCCACCGTCCCCAGCAGGTGTCCACACCTCTCGTGGGTTGACGGATTCATCAATGGGGGGATCCATCGTCGTCATCGCCCTTGTGCAGCCTGTGGACGAGCGGACGTCGCCGCAGGTCACGGGCGGATCGACCCCCTCCCGGGGGTGTGGACCAGCTGCGGACGGCCGGGCCTCCCCCTCCACAGGGCAGTGGACGGCCGGGGCGCCGTCCTCAGGCGTCCCCAGCCCGTCCCTGCACCGTCCACGCCTTGTCCACCGGGTTGTCCACCGATGGGGACACCACTGTCCACACGACTGTCCCCAGCGTGTGGACATCGGTGGACAACGAGTACCCGGCAGTGGGCAACTGTGGTCAAAGCTGTGGAGAACACGTTTTCCGTGGTGTTCCGCGGCGTCCCACCCCGCCGGGGACGTGAAAAGGCCCCCGCACCGACCGGTGCGGGGGCCTTCCGTGGTGCACAGGAGTGGGGACAACCTGTGGACGAGCAGCCGTTCCTGGGGACGGACGTCCCTCAGCGACGCCTCAGGCGCCGGCCTGCTTCTTGATCCGGTTGGTCAGCTCCGTGACCTGGTTGTACGTGCTGCGACGCTCGGCCATCTGCTGCTTGATCTTGCGCTCGGCGTGCATGACCGTGGTGTGGTCCCGGCCGCCGAAGTGCTGGCCGATCTTCGGCAGCGACAGCTCCGTCAGCTCCCGGCACAGGTACATCGCGATCTGCCGCGCCGTCACCAGCGTCCGCGAGCGCGAGGTGCCGCACAGGTCCTCCAGCGTCACGCTGAAGTACGAGGCCGTCTGACCCATGATCGCCGCCGCCGTGATCTCCGGCGTCTCGTCGTTGGGGATGAGGTCGCGCAGCACGATCTCCGCCAGCTGCATGTCCACCGGCTGGCGGTTCAGGCTCGCGAAGGCCGTCACCCGGATGAGCGCGCCCTCCAGCTCCCGGATGTTCGAGGAGATCTTGGAGGCGATGTACTCGTTGACGTCGTCGGGGACCTCCAGCCGCTCCCCGATCGCCTTCTTGCGCAGGATCGCGATGCGCGTCTCGAGGTCCGGGGGCTGCACGTCGGTGATCAGGCCCCACTCGAAGCGGCTGCGCATGCGCTCCTCGAAGCCCGACAGCTGCTTCGGCGGCAGGTCGGAGGTGATCACGACCTGCTTGCTGGCGTTGTGCAGCGTGTTGAAGGTGTGGAAGAACTCCTCCTGCGTCTGCACCTTGTTCGACAGGAACTGGATGTCGTCGATGAGCAGCACGTCGACGTCGCGGTACCGGCGCTGGAACGCCTGCGCCTTGTCGTCGCGGATGGAGTTGATGAAGTCGTTGGTGAACTCCTCGGAGTTCACGTACCGCACCTGCACCCCGGGGTACAGGTTCTGCGCGTAGTGCCCGATGGCGTGCAGCAGGTGCGTCTTGCCCAGCCCCGACTCGCCGTAGATGAACAGCGGGTTGTACGCCTTGGCCGGGGCCTCGGCCACCGCCACCGCCGCCGCGTGCGCGAAGCGGTTGCTGGCACCGATGACGAACGTCTCGAAGATGTACTTCGGGTTCAGCCGCGCGTTCTCGGTCTTGGCCCCCGGACGGCCCCGCGACGCCTGCCGGCCCGTGCCGGCACCGCGGTCCACCTTGAAGCCGGTGAACAGCAGGTCCGGGTCGGAGTCGTCCAGCGACAGGTCGTCCTCCCCCGCCGGGCCCCGGTGCAGGCCCGTCTCGCCCTCCAGCGCGGTCACGCGCTCACGCTCCAGGCTGCTCGCACCCTCGCCGGTGGTGCTGCCGCGGTGCTCCCCGGTCAGCTCCGGCGCCAGGGTCTGGCCGATGGAGGCGTCGACCGTGACGGCCAGGCGCACCGGCGTGCCCAGCTGCTCGCTGAGCGCGCGGGTCAGCGGCTCGCGGACCTTCTGCTCGATGACCTCCTTGGTGAGGTCGTTGGGCACCGCCAGCAGCGCGGTGCCGTCCAGGAGGCCCAGCGGCCGCGTCAGGCGGACGAACGCGCGCTGGTGGGGGGTCACACCCCCCTCGTCGAGCTGCGCGACCGCGCGCTCCCAGACGTCGGGGAAGTTGCCCCGGTCGGTCTCCACTCGAGCCATCTCCCGTCGTGCCCGGTCGTCCGTTCGACGGGCCTCGTCCACACCTCTGTCCACACACTGTGCACGACGACCGGGTAGGACGAGGCACCCCTTCACGCACCGGATCGGCGGGGGCGTCGGCAGTCGGACCGGACCGTAACAACGGCGGCGGTCGGCGTTCAAGTGCCGGCCGCCCGGCGGTCACCTGACCGGGCGCCCGCGCGGGCCCGCCGCCGGGACGGTCCGGTGACGGGGCTCACCCACCGCGCTTTGACCGGGGTGGGGCCGCCACCGTACCCTGCTGGGGATTGTGCTCCGCGGAACCTCCGGTGCGTCGAACCTCGGCCACCACCGGGCAGGACCGACGGCGGAGCCCCGGCCCTTCAGCGAGCATGGAGAACTGACGTGAGCAAGCGCACCTTCCAGCCGAACAACCGTCGGCGGGCCAAGACGCACGGCTTCCGCCTGCGCATGCGCACCCGCGCCGGCCGCGCCATCCTCTCCGCGCGCCGCGCCAAGGGCCGCGCGCAGCTGTCCGCCTGACCACCCCCACCACCAGGGGCACCCGGTGCTGCCCGCAGCGCACCGCCTGAGGTCACGGGACGACTTCACCGTCGCCCTGCGCCGAGGCACGCGCACCGGTACCCGGCGGCTGGTCCTGCACTGGGCGCAGACCGACGAAGCCCACCCCACGAGGGTGGGCTTCGTCGTGTCCAAGGCCGTGGGCAACTCCGTGGTACGGCACCGCACCCAGCGCCGGCTGCGCCACCTCGCGGCCGACCGGCTGGCGGTGCTGCCGCCCGGCGGCGGCCTGCTGGTGGTGCGCGCCCTGCCCGCTGCAGCGGACGCCACCTCCGCCGACCTCGCCGGGGACGTCGACCGGGGCCTGCGCCGCCTCGGGCTGACGGCCCGGTGACCCCCGACAGCGGCCCGGCGCCGCGCCCCTGGTGGCACCCCCTGCGCTGGCCGGCGCTGCTGCTGGTCGCGTTGGTGCGGACCTACCAGTTCACCGTCTCTCCCGTGCTGGGGCCGACGTGCCGGTTCTACCCGTCCTGCTCCGCCTACGCCGTCGAGGCGCTGCGCACCCGCGGCGCGCTCGTCGGCACCTGGTTGACCGTCCGGCGTCTCCTGCGGTGCCACCCGTGGAACCCTGGTGGCGTCGACCCCGTTCCGCCCAAGGGTCCCTCAGGGCGGGGACAGCACCGATGAGGGCACAGCCCGTCTCGAGAGGACAAGCCGCCGCATGATCGAGTTCTTCTACGACCTCTTGTACCCCATCCAGTGGGTCGTCGCCTGGATCATGGTGCGCTTCCACGACCTGCTCACCGCGCTCGGGCTCGACCCGGCCGGTGGTGCGGCGTGGTCGCTGTCCATCGTGGGCCTCGTCGTCGTCATCCGCATCCTGCTGATCCCGCTGTTCGTCAAGCAGATCAAGGCCATGCGCGGGATGCAGGTCATCCAGCCGGAGATGCGCAAGATCCAGCAGAAGTACAAGGGCAAGACCGATCCTGCCAGCCGTCAGGCGATGCAGCAGGAGATGATGGCCCTGTACCGCACCTCGGGCACCAACCCGATGGCGAGCTGCCTGCCGATCCTTCTGCAGTCGCCCATCTTCTTCGCGCTGTTCCACACCCTCAACGGCATCGGCAAGAATGAAACCGTCGGCCCTCTGAACGCTGAGCTCGTCGAGCAGGCCGACAACGCCACCATCTTCGGCTCGCAGCTGTCGGACATCTTCCTGCAGTCCTGGGGTCAGGACGGCGAGTTGAGCACGATCATCCTCACCGCGGTGATGATCGTGCTGATGTCGCTGTCGCAGTTCGTCACGCAGAAGCAGCTGATGGCGAAGAACACCTCCTCGGCGTCGATGGAGGGCAACCCGTTCGCGCAGCAGCAGAAGCTGATGCTCTACATCCTGCCGATCATCTTCGCGGTCTCGGGCGTCAACTTCCCCATCGGTGTCCTCCTGTACTGGCTGACGACGAACGTGTGGTCCATGGGGCAGCAGTTCTTCGTCATCCGCCGCATGCCGAACCCCGGCTCCCTGGCGGAGAAGGAGCTGCAGGCGCGCCGAGCCCGTCGCGCTGCCCGCCGCGGGCACCCGCTGCCCGCCGCGGAGACCGGGACCACCGCCACCGCCGACCACCCGACCACCGCGGCCGCGCCGGTGCGCCGCCAGCGTCAGCAGCCCAAGCGGGGCGGCAGCAGGGAGACCCGCCGGCCCAGCGGCTCGCGCAGCAACCAGCGCCCCGGCAAGCGCTGACCGACCGACCACGATCCACGAGGAGGACCACGGGTGAACGGCACGACCGGCGCAGTGGAGACGGACAGCAGCGAGACCGCGGCCCCGCCCGCGGCTGAACTCGCAGAGCGCCCCACGCAGCGGCCCGGCACCACGGCCAAGCGGCTGGAGGAGGAGGGCGACATCGCCGCCGACTACCTCGAGGAGCTGCTGGACATCGCCGACCTGGACGGCGACATCGACATCGACATCGACAACGGCCGCGCATCGGTCGCCGTCGTGGCCGACCAGGCCGGCACTCCCGCGCTCAAGCGGCTCGTCGGCGCCGACGGCGAGGTCCTCGACGCGCTGCAGGAGCTCACCCGGCTGGCCGTGCAGGCGCAGACGGGCGACCGCACGCGTCTGCTGCTGGACGTGGCGGGCCACCGCGCGGCCAGGCGCACCGCGCTGGTGGCGCTGGCCAAGGAGGTCTGCGCTCGAGTCCGCGCCAGCGGTGAGCCGGAGCGCATGGAGCCCATGGCGGCGTTCGAGCGCAAGGTCGTGCACGACGCCGTGGCCACCGAGGGCCTGACGAGCGAGTCGGAGGGCCAGGAGCCGCAGCGACGGGTCGTCGTGCTGGCGCCGGGCGCCGACACGGTGGAGGGCGCCGCGGACTGAGCGAGTCCGCACTCCCCGGCGGATAGGGTGGCCGGGTGCTTGATGAGGCTCCCGAGGGCGGTGGCGTTTCACGTGAAACG
>NZ_JBJLRI010000034.1:0-42853 GCF_050871405.1 Kineococcus esterisolvens | reverse complement strand
CTCGAGCGCGGTCTGGAACCCCTCGTGCTCGAAGCCGGCGACGAGGTCGGCGCCGGGGGGGGCGGGGGGGGGGGGGGGGGGGGGGGGGGGGGCGGGGGGGCGGGGGGGGGGGCGGGGGGGGCCCCCCCCCCCCCACGTCTCGTAGGCCAGCCGGACCCGGGGCAGCACACCGCCCAGCTGCAGCGGCAGGTCGCCGACGTCGGCGAACCGGCGCCGGCCGGCGGGGTCGCCCTCGCGCCAGGCGCCCGTCGCCGGCGGCGGTGCCGCCGTGCGCGCGGCGGGCAGCGCCGCCGCCACCGCGCGCACCGACTCCGCGACCTCCCGGGCGCTGCCCACGTCGACCGCCACGTCTCCCCCGCTCCCCATCCCGCCCAGTCCCGTCCCGCCCAGTCCCGTCCCGCCCCGCCCGCGCCGCCGGCCGGCCGCGCTCAGGCGGCGGCCGCGGCGAACCCGAGGGCGAGGTCGGCGAGGATGTCGTCGATCGCCTCGATGCCGACGGACAGGCGCACCAGGCCGGGGGTCACGCCGGAGCTGAACTGCTCCTCCACGCTGAGCTGGCTGTGCGTGGTGGAGGCGGGGTGCACCACGAGGGAGCGCACGTCGCCGATGTTGGCGACGTGGCTGTGCAGGACGAGGGCGTCGACGAACCGCTTGCCGGCCTCCAGGCCGCCGTCGATCTCGAAGGCCAGCACGGCGCCGGAGCCGCGCGGGGTGTACTTCTGCGCGTTGGCGTGCCACGGCGAGGACGGCAGGGACGCGTAGTTCACCGAGCGGACCTGCGCGTGGCCGTCGAGGAACTCGGCGACGGCGCGGGCGTTGCGCACGTGCCGCTCCATGCGCAGCGAGAGGGTCTCCAGCCCCTGGGCGACGAGGAACGCGTTGAAGGGCGCCGCGGCCGGGCCGAGGTCGCGCAGCAGCTGCACGCGGGCCTTGGTGACGTAGGCGGCCGGGCCGACGGCGTCGGTGAAGACGACGCCGTGGTAGCTGGGGTCGGGGGTGCTCAGGCCCGGGAAGCGCCCGGAGGCGGCCCAGTCGAAGCGGCCGGAGTCGACGACCACGCCGGCGATGGAGGTGCCGTGCCCGCCGAGGAACTTCGTGGCCGAGTGCACGACGACGTCGGCGCCGTGCTCGATGGGGCGCAGCAGCCACGGGGTGGCGATGGTGTTGTCCACGACCAGCGGCACGCCGGCGGCGTGGGCGGCCCCGGCGACGGCGGCGACGTCGAGGACGTCACCCGCGGGGTTGGAGATCGTCTCGGCGTAGAACAGCTTCGTCTCCGGGCGCACCGCGGCGCTCCAGGAGGCGGGGTCGTCGGGGTCGGCGACGAACGTGGTGGTGACGCCCATCTTCGGCAGGGTGTGCCGGAAGAGGTTGTACGTGCCGCCGTACAGGCGGGGGCTGGCGACGACGTGGTCGCCGGCCTGCGCGATGTTGAGCACCGCGAGGGTCTCGGCGGCCTGCCCGCTGGCGACGAGCAGGGCGCCCAGGCCGCCCTCGAGGGCGGCGATGCGCTCCTCGACGACCGCCTGGGTGGGGTTCATGATCCGCGTGTAGATGTTGCCGAGCTCGGTGAGCCCGAACAGCGCCGCGGCGTGGTCGGTGTCGCGGAAGGCGTAGCTGGTGGTCTGGTAGATCGGCAGGGCGCGGGCGCCGGTGGTGGGGTCGGGCTGCTGGCCGGCGTGGACCTGGAGGGTGTCGAAGCTCCACGCGGCGGTGGTGGCGGGCGTGCTCGGGGTGGGGCTCTGGTCGGTGCTCACGGTGGGCGTCCTCGTCCGTCGGGTCCGTCGGGGGGGGTGGTGGGGGCGTCAGCGGTGACGCGGACACCAGCCGTCGAACAGGTACGGGCGCCGTCCCGGCCAGAACGGGTCGAGCACGACCAGGGCCGGGAGCATGGCCCGATGGTGCCGCCGGGACGGGCGCCACGGCAACTCCCCCGCGGCGCCGGACGCGGAGGGTGACCCACCCCCTCACTTGTGTCACACAAAGTAATCACTCGCACACGAGGCGGTGTGGCGCGTCCTCTGGCACCCTGAAGGCGACCACACCGGGCGACACATTGATCACACAGGATCACCACGCCCGCGAACCGACTGGAGCAGCTGGAGCACCATGGACGACAAGCCGACGACCGCCCAGGCCGCCGTCGCGGACGACTCGATCCAGGTCGTGCGCTGGGACGCCCCCGCCTGGGCCTCGCGCGGCCTGGAGGTCGAGGGCGGCTGGCTGCACGCCTACGAGGCGCGCGTGGTCCCGCTGGAGGGCGACGAGGGCGCCGAGCGCCCCTGCCCCGTGCGGCTGGAGTGCACCGACCTCGCCTACGCCGAGGGCGGGCAGACCGTCCTGCGCCGCTTCGGCCCGCGCGTCTTCATCGGCGACACCACGCAGCTGTCGCTGGCCGAGGCCCGCCGTCTCGTCGCCGCCCTCGGCGAGGTCATCGAGCGCGCCGAGGGCAGCGGCCGGTAGCCCGGCACGCCCCGCCGGGGACGGGCACTAGGTTCTGGGGCATGCCCCAGTCCCGCGCCGTGCGCATCGTCTCCCCCGGTCAGCTCGAGGTCGTCGACGTGGAGGTGGCGCCCCCCGGCCCGGGCGAGGCGCTCGTCAAGATCGCCCACTGCGGCATCTGCGGCTCCGACCGCGAGGTGTTCGCCGGCACCCGCCCCGCCGAGTTCGTGCGCTACCCCGTCGTGCCCGGGCACGAGTGGTCCGGCACCGTCGAGGCCGTCGGCGAGGGCGTGCCCGACGGGATCGTCGGGCGCGGCGTCGTCGGCCAGGGCATCCGCACCGCCGAGGGCACCCCGGCCTCGGTGGCCGGCGACACCGAGGGCTGGGAGCAGGAGTACGAGGAGACCGGCTTCACGCTGCCCGGCGGCTGGGCCGAGTACCTGACCATCCCCGCCCGCTACCTGCACCTGCTCCCCGAGGGCGCCGACCTGCGCGCCGCCGCCGGCATCGAGCCCGCCGCCTGCGTCGCCGAGGCCGTCCTGCTCGCCGACGTCTCCGCCGGCTCGAAGGTCGCCGTCGTCGGCGCCGGGACCCTCGGCCTGCTGGCCGTGCAGCTCCTGCGCGGCGCCGGCTGCGAGGTCACCGTCGTGCACCGCAACGACAGCCGCGAGGAGCTGTCCCGCCGGTGCGGCGCCGCGCACTACACGACCACCGAGGGTGCCGCGGAGCTGGAGGGCACCTTCGACGCGGTGGTCGAGGCCGCCGGCGCCCCCGGCGTGGCCCGCACCTCCGTGCGCCTGGCCCGCCGCGGCGGTCGCGTCGTGCTCACCGGCATCCCCGCCGCCGACGCCGACGACCTCTCCTCCCTCGAGCTCGTCTCCCGCAACGTGCACGTGATGACCGTCTTCGGCGCCCCCACCCGCGCCTGGGCGTACGCGGTGCGCGCCTTCTCCGCGGGCGTCCTGGACCCCACCGTCCTCATCACCCACGAGTTCGCCGTCGAGGACGCCGCGCAGGCCCTCGACGTGCTCGGCGACCGCTCCTCCGGCGCCCTGAAGGTCCTGCTGCACCCCTGAACCCGGCGGCCGCCGGGACCGCCCGCCGGGGACGGCGGCGCGCGGTCCCGGCGGGCGGGCGGCGACCCGAGCGGTCATGCTCGCCGGGTGCGCACACCGGTCAGGAGCCGCTGGGAGGAGCTCCGGTCGCAGATGTGGTTCCTGCCCGGCGTCCTCGTCGTGGGCGGTGCCGCTCTGGCCGAGGGGCTCGTCCGCGTCGACAGCGCCTTCGGGGACACGACCGGGGCCGCGGGCTCCTGGCTGTTCAGCGGGTCCGCCGACGCGGCGCGGACCCTGCTGTCGGCCATCGCCGGCTCGCTGCTGACGGCGCTGTCCATCTCGTTCTCCCTGACGATGGTGGCGCTGCAGCAGGCGTCCTCGCAGTTCTCCCCGCGCATCCTGCGCGGCTTCACCTCCAGCCGCACCACCCAGCTCGTCGTCGGCGCCTTCTCCGGCACCTTCATCTACGCGCTGATGGTGCTGCGGACCGTCCGCAGCGGTGAGGACGGGCCCGCCTTCGTGCCCGGGCTGGCGGTCACCGTCGCCGTGGTGCTGGCCGTGGCGTGCATCGGCCTGCTCGTCCTCTTCATCCACCGCGTCTCCCAGTCGCTGCAGGTCTCGGTCGTGGTGTCCCGGCTGCGCGACGACCTGCTGGAGGAGCTGGAGGCCCTGCACCCCGGCCGCTCCGGGGACCCGGCGGGCGGACCCGGCGAGGTGCCCGGGCAGGTCGCCGCCCTGCGCGAGGAGCTGTACGACGGCCCGCACGCCCTGGTGCGCGCCGAGCGCGGTGGCTTCGTCCGCGACCTGGAGACCCGGGTGCTGCTGAGCGCCGGGGAGGAGCACGACGCCGGGCGGACGCTGACGGTGCACGTGCGCGCCGGCGTGGGCAGCTTCGTGGCGCGCGGCTCGGTGGTCGCCGCGGTGGCCCCGCCGCCGGCGGAGGGGACCCTCAACGAGGTCCGCCGCTCCGTGGTGCTCGCCGACGAGCGCACCCCCCACCGCGACCCGCTGTTCGTGGTGCAGCAGCTCGTCGACGTCGGCCTGCGGGCCCTGTCGCCCTCCACGAACGACCCCACCACCGCCGAGCACGTCCTGCTGCACCTGGGTGACGCGCTGGGCACCGTCGCCGGCCGGGACCTGCCCTCCCCGGTGCGCCTGGCCCGCGACGGGCGCCTTCGGCTGCTGGTGGAGCGCCCGGACTGGCCCGAGCACGTGGACGCGGCCTTCAGCCAGCTGCGACGGGCCGGCGCCGAGCACGTGTCGGTGACGCTGCGCCTGCTGGAGGTGCTCGGCGCCCTCGGCGAGCGCGTGCCCGCCGGCCGCGCCGGGCCGCTGCTGACGCAGGTGCGCCAGGTCCTGGAGCTGGTGCCGGAGCAGCAGCAGTGGACGAGCGAGGACCGCCGGCAGGTCCACGAGCGCGCGGCGCGCCTGGCCGCGGACCTGGCGCGGCTCGAGGCGAGCGGGGAGCGCTGACCGCGCGGGCGCGGGTGCGGCGGCCGGTCCCGTGGCCCACGATCGGTGCGGACGACGCACCGGGAGGGGGTCGGGTGCCGGGATCGGCGCGGGCGGTGAAGAAGACCGCCGTCACGGTCGTGGGCGCAGCGCTGACGCTGGCCGGGGCGGCGCTGCTGGTGCTGCCCGGGCCCGGGTTCGTGCTGGTCGCCGCGGGCCTGGCGGTGCTGGGCACGCAGTACGCGTGGGCGCGGCGGCCGCTGCGGCGCGCGCAGCGCGAGGCGTGGCGCGGCGTGGACGAGGTGGGCCGCAGCCGGTGGCGGGCGGTGCTGTCGGTGCTCAGCGCCGCGACGCTGGTGGTCGTGGGTGCGCTGGGGGTGGCCGGGGTGCCGCTGCCCCTGGTGGGGCCGCTGACGGGGGCGTTCCTCGTGCTGAGCGGGCTGTTCCTGGCGGCGGTGGTCACCTGGGCGCACACCGGGCGGGGGCGCCGGGCGCGCGCTGCGCACCGGGCGCGACGGCACCGCCCCCACGACGACGGACGGGGGACACCCTGAGTGGGTGTCCCCCGTCCGGGACGAGCCGCCTCGGGGAATCGAACCCCGGACCTACGCATTACGAGTGCGTCGCTCTGGCCGACTGAGCTAAGGCGGCACGTGCCCCCTGGGGCACGGTGCAAGAGCTTACAGGACGTCACGTCCCCGCTCGACCGCGCCGCGTCCCCGCCACCGGTCACGGGACGGGCCGGCGCGAGCGGACGACGGTGACGAGCGTCCAGACGACGTCCACGGCCAGCACGACCAACCACACGCGCCCCGCGCCGTGCACGAGGGCGGCGGCGCCGTCGAGGTCGCGAGGCTGACCGGCGAACCGGTCGGCGAGCCACGACAGGTCCACGAGCACCAGGACCACCTGCACCACGGCGACGAGCACGACGTGCTGCGCCAGCTCCCGCAGCCGCTGCGCCGGGGTCTTCGCCGGCCGCACCGGCGCCCACACCCCGGGAGCGGGCTCCGGCCCGGGCACCGCGACGACGGGCCGCGCCGGCTCGAGCACCGGGACCGCGGGCCGGTCGGCGACCCCGAGGGCGCGAACCGCCCGCGGCACCAGCACCGCACCAGCGGCCAGGACCAGCGCCGCCACCAGGCACCCCACCGCCCACGACGCCCCCTGGTAGAGCACGCCCGCGGCGGCCGCGCCCACCGCACCGCCGAGCAGCGCGGAAGCCTCGTACAGCCCCAGTCCGCGGCCGGCGCCCGCTCCGGACGCCTCGGCGACGACGGCCTGCTGGACGGGCACGACGGCCGCGTACGCCGCGGCGCTGAGCACCCACAGCACGGCGAGCACCGGTGGTGAGGGGGCCACCGCCAGGCTCGCGGCGAACGCCGCGCTGGCCAGCGAGCCGCCGACGAGCACGCGGCGGCGGCCGTGCCGCAGCACCAGCCGGCCCAGCGGCCCGGGCAGCGCACCCATGGCGACCGCGCCGGGCAGGAAGACCAGCGCCGCCTCGACGATCCCCAGCCCGAACCCGCGCTGCAGGTGCAGCAGCAGCAGCACGGACACGGCCGCCTCGGCGGTGGCGGTGGCGGCGACCGCCACCAGCACCGGCCGCAGCCTGCGGAGCAGGGCGCTCGCCGCGGGCCCCCGCTCCTGACCCGGCGCGCTCGAGGCGCGCCGGGGAGCGGTCAGCAGGACCCCGGCGGCGACGGCGCAGGCCGCGGCGCACCCGGCGAAGAGGCCGCGCTCGCCGAGCGCCGGCAGCAGGGACAGCCCGGCGACGAACGCGACCCAGGAGCCGGTCTCCTCCCACGACACCAGTCGCGGGTAGACGCCGGGGTCCGCGTCGAGGCGCTCCGCGACCGCGGCACGCACCGGCACCCAGAACAGCGCACCGCCGGCGCCGCCGAGGACGGCGGCGGCGAACGCGACCGGCAGCGCCGGGGCGAGGGCGTACCCGGCGCAGGACAGCGCGTACAGCAGGGCGCCGGCGGCGGCGACGGTGCGGCGTTCGCGGGCGTCGGCCAGGACGCCGGCGGCGGGGCGCAGCAGCACCGAGACGGCCAGCTCGAGGGCGACGAGCGCGCCGACGGCGGCGGGGCCGGCCCCGAGGACGGCCCCCGCCCACAGCGGCAGCACGAAGTCGACCAGCTCGGCGGGGCCGTTGACGAGGGCCGCCGCCCACAGCACCCGGGCCTCGCGCTGCTGCGCCCGCCCTGTCCCCGCACCGGGAGATACAGTCGTATCCACATCGGCAAGATACAGTCGTATTCATGCCGGGACCAGGGGGCAGGGCGGAGGAGTTCGCGGACGCCGCGCTGCGGCTCGTGGCGCGCGGCGGCCTGCAGGCGGTCAGCGTGCGCACCGTCGCCGCCGAGGCGGGCTGGTCCGCCGGCGCGCTGCAGAAGGTCTTCGCCACCAAGGAGGACCTGCTGCGCGCCGCCGTGGACCTCATGGACCGGCGCGTGCAGGAGCGGCTGCACCGCCTCCCGCTCACCGGCGGCCCCGTCGACGACCTGCTCGCCCTCGTGGAGGAGACCCTCCCGCTCGACGAGCGCCGCCGCGACGAGGCCCTCGTGTGGACCGCGTTCAGCCTGGAAGCCGCGCGCACCCCGTGGATCGCCGAGGTCCTGCACGCCCAGACGACCGCGGTGCTGCACGACCTGACGGGCCTGCTCGGCGGTGACGCCGCGGCGGCCCGCACCGCGCAGGCCGTCGTCGCGCTCGCCGACGGCTTCGCGCTCCGCCTGCTGCACTCCCCCGCCGACGTGCCGGCGGCTCAGGAGGCGCTGCGCGCGAGCCTGCGCACCCTGCTGGCGGCGCTCTGAACCGCGCCACCGGCCGGCTCAGCAGCGCGCACCCCCCTCCGGCAGCTCCCCCGCCAGCAGGTACGCGTCCACGGCCTCGTCCACGCACGCGCTGCCCGTGCGGTAGGCGGTGTGCCCGTCGCCGTCGTACGTCAGCAGGCGCCCGGAGTCCAGCTGCTCCGCCAGACCCTGCGCCCACGCGTACGGGGTGGCCGGGTCGCGCGTGGTGCCCACCACGAGGATCGGCGCGGACCCGGCGGCGTCCACGGGCGCGGCCGGGCCCACCGCCGGCACCGGCCACTCCGCGCACGTCAGCCCGCCCCACGCCAGGAACGCGCCGAACGTCGGCGAGGCCGCCTCGAACTCCGGCACCGACGCCCGCACCTGCGCGGGCGTCTGCTCGTCGGCGCGGTCCAGGCAGTTCACGGCGTGGATGACGGTCGAGGAGTTGTTCGCGTAGCCGCCGTCGGCGCGGCGGGCGGCGTAGGCGTCGGCCAGGACCAGCATCGCGGTGCCGTCCCCCGCGAGCGCCGCGGTGAGCGCCTCGGTCAGCCGCGGCCACAGCGACGGCGCGTACAGCGGGTACGCCAGCGCGTAGTACGCCAGGCCCTGGGTGAGCTCACGGCCGCCGGCGGGCAGGGGCTCGGCGTCCAGGCGCTCCAGCAGCGCCCCCACCTGCCCCACCGCCGCGTCGGTGCCGCCCGCCAGCGGGCACTCCTCGCCGGCCAGGCAGTCCTGCACGTACGAGCGCAGCGCCAGCTCGAACCCGGCCGCCTGACCGGCGTTGACCTGCGCGCTGCTCAGGGACGGGTCGATGGCCCCGTCCAGGACCAGGCGCCCGACGCGCTGCGGGAACTGCTCGGCGTACAGGGCCCCCAGGTAGGTGCCGTACGACTTGCCCAGGTAGGTCAGCTTCTCGTCGCCCAGCACGGCGCGCAGCACGTCGAGGTCCTTCGCGGCGGTGCGGGTGTCCACGTGCGCGGCGAGCTCCCCGGAGGCGGCGCACCCGCGGCCCAGCTGCGCGCTCAGCTCCTGCAGCCGGCGCACCTCGGCGTCGTCGTCGGGGGTCGGGTCCGCGGCGAGGAACTCGTCGACCTCGGCGGCGTCGAGGCACTGCAGGGGGTCCGAGCCGCCGACGCCGCGCGGGTCGAAGCCGACCACGTCGAAGTGGCCCCGAACGTCGTCGGTGACGACGTTCGCGGCGGCGCGGGCGTACTCCACGCCGGAGGCTCCCGGCCCGCCCGGGTTGAGCACGAGCGAGCCGAGCCGGTCGTCACCGGCGGCGTCCGTGCGCAGCCGCACCACGGCCAGCGACGCCGTGGCACCGGAAGGCTCCGCGTAGTCCACCGGCACCGTCAGGCGGGTGCACTCGAAACCGCCACCGCAGTCGGCCCACTCCAGGTCCTGGCCGTAGAAGGCCGCCAGCGCCGGGTCGGTGGCCGCCTCGGAGGCGACGGGCGCGGCCGTGCCCACGGGCGCGGGCTCCGGCTCACCGCCGCCGGGGAGCAGGGAGCACCCGCCCAGCAGCAGCGCGGCGGCAGCGGTCACGAGGGCGGGGGCGGGACGGCGCATGGTCGACCCAGCGTCTCAGAAGGACCCGGCCGGGCCCACCCGCCGCGCTCGACCCGCGTCCCGCTCACCCCGCCGCGCCGGCCCCCCGCGGGCGCAGGCTCAGCGCCAGGGCCTCCACCGCCAGCAGCGGCGCCACGTTCTGGCCCAGGCGCCGGCGCGCCAGGGCCACCGCGTCCGCGCGGCGCAGCGTCTCCTCCGCGCTGGAGTCGGCCGCCATGGCCCGCACGTCGGCGGCAACGTCGGGGTTCACCAGGTCCACCGGGGCCCCCAGCTGCACGACGAGCACGTCGCGCAGCAGCCCCAGCAGGTCCACCAGGGCCCGGTCCAGCACGTCGGTCTGGTGGCGGCGGGAGCGGCGCTTCTGGTCGTCCTCCAGCTGGCGCACCTGCACCCGCACCGCCGGCGGCAGGGTGGCGGCGTTCTCCGCGCCCAGCGCCCGCAGCAGCTCGGCGCGCTCGGCGGCGTCGCGCTGGGCGCCGGACGCGCCGGCCTCCTCGGCGGCGATGTCCACCAGCTCCCCCGCGGCGACGACCGCGTCGCCCACGCCCCGCACGCGCTGCGGCAGGCGCAGCACCTCGCGCCGGCGGTTGCGGGCGCCCTCGTCGCGGGCCAGGCGGCGGGCCAGGCCGACGTGGCTCTGCGCGGCGCGCGCGGCGAACGCGGCCATGGCCGGGTCGATGCCGTCGCGGCGAACCAGCAGCTCCGCGACCGCGTCGGCGGGCGGCACCCGCAGCGGCACGTGGCGGGTGCGGGAACGGATGGTGGGCAGGACGTCGTCGACGGCGGGGGCGCACAGCAGCCACACCGTTGCCGGCGGCGGCTCCTCGATGGTCTTCAGCAGCACGTTGCCGGAGGTGTCGTTGAGGCGGTCGGCGTCCTCCACGACGATCACCCGCCAGCGCGCCACGGACGGCCGGCGCTGCGCGGTCTGGATGAGCGGCTCGACGTCCACGCGGCGGATCTGCGTGTGCTCGGTGGCGAAGGCGGTGACGTCGGCGTGCGAGCCGGCGACCGCGGTGCGGCAGCCGCTGCAGCGCCCGCACCCCACCTCGGCGGGGTCCTCGCAGGCCAGGGCCGCGGCGAACGCGCGCGCGGCCACCGACCGCCCCGAACCGGGCGGGCCGGTGAGCAGCCAGGCGTGGGTCATGCCGGCCGCGCCGGGTCCACCGCGCGCTGCGGTGGCGGCCCGGGACAGCACCCGCACCGCCGGCCCCTGGCCGACGACCTCGTCCCAGACGCTCACGGGGCGGGCACCTGCTCCCCCGCTCCCCGCTCGGCGTCGCGCTCCGCGCCCTCCCGGGCCTCCCGCGCCCGCCCCCGGGCGTGCCGCTCCCCCGGGGCCGCGGTGGCGGGGGGCGCGGGGAGCCGTTCCGCCAGCGCCTCGCGCACCCGCTCGTGCACGGAGGCGGGGTCGGCGGCGGCGTTGACCACCAGGTAGCGGCCCGGGTCGCGCGCGGCCAGGCGCAGGAACTGCTCGCGCACCCGCGCGTGGAACGCCCGGGACTCCGCCTCCAGGCGGTCCTCCCCGGCCCGGTGCGGGTCGTGGCCGCGGCGCTGCGCCGCCGTGGCGGGGTCCACGTCGAGCACGACGGTCAGGTCCGGCAGCAGGTCGCCGGTCGCCCACGCGGACAGCTGCTCCACCTCGCGGGCGGGCAGGTCCCGCCCGGCGCCCTGGTAGGCCAGGGAGGAGTCCACGTACCGGTCGGTGACGACCACGGCGCCGCGGTGCAGCGCCGGCCGCACGACCTCGGCGACGTGCTGGGCGCGGTCGGCGGCGAACAGCAGCGCCTCCGCGCGCGGGTGCAGCTCGGCGCCGTCCCCGCGGTGCGCCAGCAGCACCTCGCGCAGCGCCGCGCCGGTGGCGGTGCCGCCGGGCTCGCGGGTGGTGACGACCTCGTGGCCCAGCTCGCGCAGCCACTGCGCCAGCAGCCGCGACTGGGTGGACTTGCCGGTGCCGTCGCCGCCCTCCAGCGCCACGAACAACCCCGTGCGGGAGGTGCCGTCCGCCGGGGCGGGGGCCGGCGGCACCGGGGCGCTCGTGGACGGCTCACCGCGGCGGCGCCAGGCCCGCACCAGGTCCTCGCGCAGGCCGGTGCCGCGGCGGTCGTCCACCAGCCGGTAGGCGACCAGGCCGGCGAGGGCGGTCACCGCCCCGGCCAGGACCAGCGCCAGCGCCGAGCCGGGCAGGGGCTTGGACCACGTCGGCGTCGCCACGAGGGTGCGGTCGCCCAGCAGCTGCGCCACCCACGGCGCGACGAGCATCACCAGGACGATGACGACGCGGGTGCTGGCCCCCACGAAGGAGAACGTGCGCCCGCGCACGTCGTCGTCCACCTCCAGGCCCAGCAGCGTGTACGCCGAGACGTACGCCAGGCCGGTGAACAGGCCCAGGGCCACCACGAACAGGGCGGCCAGGACGATGTCGCCGCTGAGGGCGACCAGCACGAGGGACACGCCCGCGGCGGTCAGCGCCACGCCGAAGGTGCGCCGGCGCGACAGCCCCGACAGCCACCGCGGCCCCTGCCACACGCCCAGCGCCACGCCCGCGAAGACGGCCATGACGACCACGCCGAACCCGGGGTCGCCGGCGCCCAGGCCGATGACGAACGCCCGCCCCAGGCTGATGACGACGCCGCCGGCGGCGAACGCCACGAGCATCCCGCCGACCAGGCCGCGCAGCAGCGGCGAGCCGCCCACGAACCGCCAGCCCTCCACGACGTCGCGCCACAGGGTGGGCGCCAGGCCGCGGGTGCGCGGCGCCCGCTCGCGCGGGGGGATGTCCAGGCGCCAGATCACGGCCGCGGCGACGAGGAAGGTGAGGGCGTTGACGTACATCGCCAGGGAGGACTGGGTGCCCGTCAGGAACGGCAGCACGTTGTCCAGCACGCCCGTCAGCAGCGTCAGGGCGATGAAGGCGAGGCCGGCGAGCGGGGCGGTGCCGTAGGTGGCGACGAGGCTGACCTGGTTGGCCGCCTCCAGCTGCCGGGGCGGCACCAGGTTGGGGACGGTGGCGTCCTTGGCCGGCCCCCAGAACAGGGTGACCAGCTCGATGAGCAGCGTCGCCACGTACAGCCAGGTCAGGTCGCCCACGAGCGGGATGGAGGCGAACAGGGCGAAGCGCAGCACGTCACCCACGACCATCGTCAGGCGGCGGTCCAGGCGGTCGGCCAGCGCACCGGCCAGCGGCCCCAGCAGCGCCGCCGGCGCCAGCTGCAGCACCAGCACGGTGGACACGGCCACGCTGGTCTGGGTGGCGGTGCTGCCCGCCATCTGCGACAGGCCCGCCGCGGTGCCCAGCTTGGCGAGCATCCCCAGCCAGTCGCCGAAGCTGGACAGCATCAGCGACAGCCACATCCGCCGGAAGTCCGGGTTGCCGCGCAGCAGCGCCCGCACGTCGTGGTCGGGGGCCGCCGCGGTGTCGCTCACGCGGTCAGGGTAGATGCCGGGCCGGACGGTCCCCGTCCACCGACCGGGGGGTGTCCCGGTCGGCCGGACGGGGCGGGCCCGGCCCGCCGGGTCACCCCGCCGGGTCAGTCGGCCGGGTCAGTCGGCGGTGGCCGCCGACGCCTTCGCCGCGGTCTTCTTGGCGGCCGTCTTCTTCGCCGCGGTCTTCTTGGCGGCCGTCTTCTTCGCCGCGGTCTTCTTCGGCGCCGGGCCCTTGGCGCGCTTCTCGGCCAGCAGCTCGGCACCGCGCTCGGGCGTGATGGTCTCCGGGTCGTCGTCCTTGCGCAGGGTCGCGTTGGTCGTCCCGTCGGTGACGTACGGGCCGAAGCGGCCGTCCTTGACGACCATCGGCTGACCCGACTCCGGGTCCGCGCCGAGCTCCTTCAGCGGCGGCTTGGCGACCTGCCCGCGCCGCGTCTTGGGCTGGGCGTAGACCGCCAGCGCCTCCTCCAGCGTGATCGTCAGCAGCTGCTCCTCGGCCGCCAGCGAGCGCGAGTCGGTGCCCTTCTTCAGGTAGGGCCCGTACCGGCCGTTCTGCGCGGTGATCTCGTCGCCGGACTCCGGGTCGGTGCCCACCACGCGCGGCAGGGACAGCAGCTGCAGGGCCTGCTCGAGGGTGACCGTCTCCACGGACATGTCCTTGAACAGCGAGCTGGTGCGCGGCTTGGCCTTGGCGGCCTTCTTCGCGGCGCGCTTCTTCGGGGCGCCCTCCGGCGCTGCCGGCGCTGCGGGCGCGTCGTCCTCGATCAGCTCGGTGACGTAGGGCCCGTACCGGCCGGTGCGGGCAACGACCGTGCGGCCGGTCGCCGGGTCCTGGCCGAGCACGCGGTCGCCGTCGGACTGGGAGGTGAGCAGCTCGCGCGCCTTCTCGACCGTCATCTCGTCGGGCGCCACGTCGTCGGGCACCGACGCCTTGAGCAGCTCACCGGTCTCGGCGTCCGGGCCCTCCAGGTAGGGGCCGTAGCGGCCCACCCGCAGCACGACGCCCTCGCCGATGGGGACGGTGGAGATCTCGCGGGCGTCGATCTTGCCGAGGTCGTCGGCCAGGCCCTTGATGCCCTCCATCGCCGGCACCGCCGAACCGTCGGGACCGTGCGAGCCGTCGCCGTCGGAGCCGTCGCCGTCGGGCGCACCGCCGGTGCCGGGCACCCCGCCCGGGCCGGCCGGGCCGTCGGCACCGAAGTAGAAGCGCGTCAGCCAGTCCACGCGCTCCGCCTCGCCGCGGCTGATGGCGTCGAGGTCGTTCTCCATGGAGGCGGTGAAGTCGTAGTCGACGAGCTTGGGGAAGTGCTCCTCCAGCAGCCGCGTCACGGCGAACGCCAGCCACGTGGGCACGAGCGCGGAACCCTTGTAGCGCACGTACCCGCGGTCCACGATCGTGGAGATGATCGAGGCGAACGTGGAGGGGCGCCCGATCCCCTTCTCCTCCAGCGTCTTCACCAGGCTCGCCTCGGTGTAGCGCGGCGGCGGGGACGTCACGTGCGCGTCGGCGGCCAGGCCGCTCGCGGCCAGCGCCTGCCCCGCGCTCACCGGCGGCAGGCGGCGGTCGGTGGCGTCGGCGTCGGCGTCGCGGGACTCGTCGCGGCCCTCCTCGTAGGCGGCGAGGAACCCGCGGAACGTGATGATCGTGCCCGACGCGGAGAACTCGGCGTCGCGGCCGTCGGCGGCCGCGGCCCCCACCCGCACGGTGGCCGTGGTGCCGCGCGCGTCCTGCATCTGGGAGGCGACGGTCCGCTTCCAGATGAGGTCGTACATGCGGAAGTCGTCGCCGCGCAGCTCGCCGGAGACCTGCGCGGGGGTGCGGAAGACCTCCCCCGCGGGGCGGATCGCCTCGTGGCCCTCCTGGGCGTTCTTCGACTTGGAGGCGTACGCGCGCGGGCTGTCGGGCACGTACTCCGGCCCGTACAGCTCGCGCGCCTGCGAGCGCGCCGCCGACAGCGCCTGCGCCGACAGCTGGATCGAGTCGGTGCGCATGTAGGTGATGTAGCCGCGCTCGTACAGGCCCTGCGCCACGCGCATCGCCTGCCGGGCGTTCAGGCGCAGCTTGCGGGAGGCCTCCTGCTGCAGCGTGGAGGTGATGAACGGCGCCGCCGGCCGGCGGCTGTAGGGCTTCTCCTCGACCGAGCGGACCGAGAACGCGGCGCCCTCCAGGGCCCGCACGAGCCCCTCGGCGGCGGCCACGTCCAGGTGCGCGACGCCGTCGCGCACCGCGGCGGGCTTGAGCTGCCCGGAGTCGTCGAAGTCGCGGCCGGTGGCGACACGACGGCCGTCGAGGGCCACCAGCCGCGCGCCGAAGGCGTTCTCGCCGGCCGGGGCGAAGTCGCCGGTGACGTCGGCGTAGCCGGCGGCGCGGAACGCCATGCGCTCGCGCTCGCGCTCCACGCACAGGCGGGTGGCCACGGACTGCACGCGCCCGGCGGACAGCCCGGCGCGCACCTTGCGCCACAGCACCGGCGACAGCTCGTAGCCGTACAGGCGGTCCAGGATGCGGCGGGTCTCCTGCGCGTCGACGAGGCGGTCGTCGATGTCGCGCAGGTCCTGCGCGGCCTGCTGGATCGCCTCGCGGGTGATCTCGCCGAAGACCATCCGCCGGTAGGGCACGCGCGGTTCCAGGGCCTGCACCAGGTGCCAGGCGATGGCCTCGCCCTCGCGGTCGCGGTCGGTGGCGAGGATGAGCTCGTCGGCCTCCTTCAGGGCGCGCTTGAGCTCGTTGACCTTCTTCTTCTTGTCGTCGTCGACGACGTAGTACGGCTCGAAGCCGTGCTCGACGTCGACGGCGAACTTGCCGAAGGGGCCCTTCTTGACGTCCTCGGGCAGCTGCGACGGCTGGGGCAGGTCGCGGATGTGGCCGTAGCTGGCCTCCACCTGGTAGCCGGGGCCGAGGTACGTCGAGATCTTGTCGATCTTGCTGGGCGACTCGACGATCACCAGGCGACGCAGACCGTCCCCGGCCCCCGCCGCCGCCTTCGACTTCCCCGCCACTGGCCCTGCCTCTCCACGGTTGCTCTCGTCGCGGTCTGCGACCGCCGGGGCGCACCCGCCCGGCCCTCGGCCGGCGCGCGCCCGCCCCGCACTGTCGCACGCGGGGCACCTTCAATGTGTCACGGGCGGCGGGAGGGCGTGCAACCGGCGCGTCCGCGCCACCTGTGGACCCCTCGGCCCGCCCCGCCCGCCCGGGAGGGTCAGGGCAGCAGGAGCAGGCCGTCCTCGACCAGGCGGCGCACGCGCGGCAGCAGCCGGGCGCGCAGCCCGGCCGCGTCCTCCTCCAGCAGCACCGCCAGCCCGGCGGCGATCTGCCCGACCGTCAGCTCCCCGTCGCAGGCCCCCACCAGGCCGGCCAGGTCCCCGTCGGCCTGCACCGCGCGGCGCAGGCCACCGCCCTGGCGCAGCAGCACCACGCGCGGGTCCGGGTCGCCGGGCGCGTGGTAGCGCTCGTCGGTGACGTCCGGCGCCACCCGCAGCGCCGTGCCGGCCAGCGCCTCGTCGTCCAGCGCCGACAGGCGGTCGTGCGCGGCCAGGCCGGCGGCGAGCACCCCGCCCAGCGGGTCGCTCAGGGTGGACAGCACCTCCTCGAAGCGGCGCAGCGGCGCACCCCCGCGCGCCGGCAGGCGCAGCGTCACCACGCCGAAGCCCACCCCGGTGACGCCGCGCGCGGCGAAGTCGTCCAGCCACGCCGCGTACAGCTCGTCGAAGACCGGCCCCGGCTTCTGCCCGCCGTCGCGGATCCACGTCTCGGCGTACAGCGCGGGGTCCGCCACCTCGCGCTGCACCACCCAGGCGTCCAGGCCGGTGCCGGCCAGCCACGACTCCAGGCGCTGCGACCAGTGCTCGCCGTCGCGCAGCTCCCAGTTGCCCAGGAGCTGCGCCACCCCGCCGGGCGCCAGCACCCCGCCGACCTCGCGCACCAGTCGCGCCACCAGCGAGTCGCCCGGCATCCCGCCGTCGCGGTACTCGTACTGCGGCACCCCCGGGCGGCGCGGGGTGATGACGAACGGCGGGTTGGACACCACCAGGTCGAAGCGCTCACCGCCGGCGACCGGTTCCAGTAGCGAGCCGGCCCGCAGGTCCAGGCGCACGCCGTTGAGGGCGGCGTTGACGGCCGCCAGGTCCAGGGCCCGCTCGGAGGTGTCCGTGGCGACCACCCGCCGGGCGTGCCGGGAGGCGTGCAGGGCCTGGATCCCGCAGCCGGTGCCCACGTCCAGCACCCGGTCCACCGGGGTGCGCACCGTCGCCGACGCCAGCGTCAGCGACGCCCCGCCCACGCCCAGCACGTGGTCCGAGCGCAGCGCCTGCCCCGTGGCCAGCTCGCCGAGGTCGCTGACCAGCCACCACGACGCCGCACCCGCGGCGTCGTCGACCTCGTAGGGGCGCAGGTCCACCAGCGGGCGCACCTCGTCGCCGGGCTCCTCGCCGGCCGCGGCGACCAGGCCCAGCGCGACCGCCCCCGCCGTCCCCGTGCGCGGCAGCGCCGCGTCCAGCTCACCGCGCGTGACGGTGCGGCCCAGCGTGCAGCAGCGCAGCAGCACGGCCGCAGGTTCCCGCGAGCCCTCCGTGGCGCGCAGCGCCGGCAGCGGCTGCTCGCGGTCCAGCGCCGCGGAGGCCACGTCCCCGACGAGCTCGCCGACGCCGTCGACGGTGTAGCCGGCACCGGCGAGGTCCTCGCGCAGGCCGGTCAGCAGATCGAGGGGGTTCACGCCCCGATCGTGCCACCGCTCACGACTTCTCCAGGTCCAGCCCCTGCTGCTCGCGCACGTCCACGCCCCCCGCCGGGGCGGCCGGGTCCACCTTCCGGTTCCGGCTGACGACCACCGCCACCACGACGACGGCGGTGGCGACCGCGGCGATGCCGTAGCGCAGCCACGGGTTCGCGCCCTCGCCCAGGCTCAGCGACACGACCGCCGGTGCCACCAGCAGCGCGACGAGGTTCATCACCTTGATGAGCGGGTTGATCGACGGGCCGGCCGTGTCCTTGAACGGGTCGCCGACGGTGTCGCCGATGACCGTGGCGGCGTGCGCCTCGGAACCCTTGCCGCCGTGCCGGCCGTCCTCGACGAGCTTCTTGGCGTTGTCCCACGCCCCGCCGGAGTTCGCCAGGAACACCGCCATGAGGACACCGGCCGCGATCGCGCCGCCCAGGAAACCGGCCAGCGGCGCCACGCCCAGCCCGAAGCCCACCGCGATGGGCGCGAACGCCGCCAGCAGGCCCGGCGTGGCCAGTTCGCGCAGCGCGTCGCGCGTGCACATGTCCACCACGCGGCCGTGGTCGGGCTTCTCGGTGCCGGCCATGATCCCGGGGTGATCGGCGAACTGCCGCCGCACCTCCAGCACGACCGCACCGGCCGAGCGGCCCACCGCGTCCACGGCCAGGCCGGAGAACAGGAACACCACCGCGGCCCCCAGCAGGACCCCCACCAGCGTCGTGGGCGTGGAGACGGAGAAGTCGCCGATGGTGCGCTGCAGGTACTGCGAGGGCGCCTCGATGCCCGCCGCGACCTCGGCGATGCGGCTGGTCACCGCCTCCTGGTAGGAGCCGAACAGGGCGGTCGCCGCCAGCACCGCCGTGGCGATGGCGATGCCCTTGGTGACGGCCTTCGTGGTGTTGCCCACCGCGTCCAGCTCGGTGAGGACGGCGGCGCCCTCCTCGTCGACGTCGCCGCTCATCTCCGCGATGCCCTGCGCGTTGTCGCTGACCGGGCCGAAGGTGTCCATCGCCACGATGACCCCGACCGTGGTCAGCAGCCCGCACCCGGCCAGGGCGATGAGGAACATCGCCAGCGCCAGGACGCCCCCGGCCAGGAGGAACGCGAAGTACACCGCGCCGGCGATGACGAGGGTCGTGTAGACGGCGGACTGCAGGCCCAGGCCGATGCCGCTGAGCACCACCGTCGCCGCACCGGTCAGCGAAGCCTCCGCCACGTCCCGCGTGGGGCGCGACTCGGTACCCGTGTAGTAGCCGGTGATCCACAGGATGAGGACGGCCAGCAGGATCCCCAGGAACACGGCGCTGAGCGCCACCAGCCGCGGGTCGCCCTCCAGCACCACCACCGACGCGTCCGCCCCGGCGAAACCGTCGAACGTGGACGGCAGGTACGCGAAGGAGGCGATCGCCGTGCCCACCAGCGCCACGGCCGCCGACAGGTAGAAGCCGTTCTGGATGCTCGTCAGGCCCGAGGTGCCCGGCTTGGCGCGCACCAGCACCACGCCCAGCGCCGCGGTGATCGCACCGATGGCCGGAACCAGCAGCGGCAGGACCAGGCCCTCCTCGCCGATCGCGGTGCTGCCCAGGATGACCGCGGCGACGATCGTCACCGCGTACGACTCGAACAGGTCCGCCGCCATGCCCGCGCAGTCGCCGACGTTGTCACCGACGTTGTCGGCGATGGTGGCGGGGTTGCGCGGGTCGTCCTCGGGGATCCCCTGCTCGATCTTGCCGACGAGGTCGGCGCCGACGTCGGCGGCCTTGGTGAAGATGCCGCCGCCGACGCGCATGAACATCGCCAGCAGCGCCGCACCGAACCCGAAGCCCTCCAGCACCGTGGGGGCGTCGCCCTCGTACACCAGCACCGCCACGGAGGCGCCCAGCAGGCCCAGCCCGACGGTGGTCATCCCGACGACGCCGCCGGTGCGGAACGCCAGGCGCATGCCGCGCTCGCGTCCGCCCGCGCCCTCGCGGGCCGCGGCCGCCACGCGCAGGTTCGCGCGCACCGCCAGCGACATGCCCAGGTAGCCGATCGCCGCCGAGAACACCGCCCCCACGAGGAAGGCGACGCTGCGGGCCGCGCGCAGGTCCCAGCCGTCCGCGGGCAGGGCCAGCAGGAGGAGGACCACGGCGATCGCGAACCACGCCAGGGTGCGGAACTGCCGGCGCAGGTACGCGCCGGCGCCGGCCTGGATCGCGGCGGCGATCTCACGCATCCGCTCGGTGCCCTCGCCCGCGGCGAGCACCTGCCGGCGGAAGACCCAGGCCACCGCGAGCGCGGCGGCCGCGATCACCGCCACGGCGCCGACGACGCCCTGCGCGGTGCTGGAAAGACCTTCGGACGTGCCCATGCGTCCTCCTCGACGTGCAGCGACGTGCACGCAGCGTAGGAGTTCAGCACGGGCCGTGCCTAGGTGATCACATCGCCCGATCGCGGCGGGGTGTTCGGGCGGGGCCGGCTCCGGCCCCCGCCCGGGCGCGCGCTCAGCCCAGCGGCTGCACCGCCGCGCCGTCCCGCTCGAGGACCCAGGTCAGCCGCACCCCGCCCGGGGCGGTGGCGGGGGCGCTCGCGCCGGCCGCCCCCGTCATGAGGGCCAGGGACAGCGGGTCCTGCTCGGTGGCGGTCACCACCGCCTCGGGCAGCGGCGAACCGTCCTGCCCGCACTGCAGGACCGTCACGTCCAGACGGTCCTCGTCGTCGCTCAAGCGCATGTCCACCAGGCCGGCGCGGCCCGCGGCGGCCTCGGTGGCGCTCACCGCGCGGGCGCACGCCTCCCCGATGGCGATGCGGATCTCGTCCAGCTGCTCCTCGCCGAACCCCGCCCGCCGGGCCACCGACACCGCCACCAGCCGGGCGGTGCGGACGTGCTCGGGCAGGGGGGTGAAGCGCAGGTCGACGGTGGGCACGGGAGAGATCAGGAGGTCGCGTTGGCCTCGTCGGCGGCAGCCGACGCGGCGATGGCCTCGGCGACCGTGTCGTGGATCGGGAACACCTTCGTCAGACCGGTGATGCGGAAGACCTTCAGGATCTTCTCGCGCTGGCAGACCAGGTGCAGGGAACCGTCGTGCGAACGGACCCGCTTGAGGCCGCCGACCAGGACACCGAGCCCCGTGGAGTCCAGGAACTCCACGCCCTCCATGTCGACCACCAGGTGGTGGTGACCGGCGCCGACCAGCTCGTTGAGCCGCTCGCGCAAGGTCGGTGCGGTGTAGACGTCGATCTCACCGGACACCTCGACGACGGTCCGGCCGCTCTCCTCACGGCTGGTCACCGACAGGTCCACAGGACCCCTCCTCGCTGCTGCTGGCGTCGAACGTGCCGGGCGACACGCCCCTGAAGCATTGAACCATCGCGCTGAGTGAGGGGCGCGCCCAGCGGGCGGTGGGTCACCGCGCGACGGGGCGACACTGGGGGGGTGACGCGGGCACCGGCGGGGGGACGGACTCCCCCACCGACCCCCGGCCCGGCCCCCGGGACGGCCGCGCCCGCCTGGCGGGGGCTGCTGGAGGAGGGCCGGCGCGACGGCCGGCTGCGCCACGTGGAGGTGCTGCCGGAGCGGGCCGGGGAGCGCGCGGACTGGCCGGCGTGGGCCGACCCCGAGGTCGTGGCGGCGCTGGAGCGCGGCACGGGCGGCCGCCCCTGGCGGCACCAGGTGCTGGCGGCCGAGGCGGTGCACGCGGGCCGCTCCACGGTGCTGGCCGCGGGCACCGCCTCGGGCAAGTCGCTGGCGTTCCAGCTGCCGCTGCTGACCGAGCTGCGCCGGCCTGCCGGCGACGGCTCCGGCCGCGGCGCCACCGCCCTGTACCTGGCGCCCACGAAGGCGCTGGCCGCGGACCAGGACGCCCGGCTGCGCGCCCTGGGGCTGGACCGGCCGCTGACGTCGACCTACGACGGCGACACCCCGCCGGAGCTGCGCCGCTGGGTGCGCCGCAACGCCTCCCTGGTGCTCACCAACGTCGACATGCTGCACCGCTCGGTGCTGCCCGGCCACGAGCACTGGGCCCCCTTCCTGCGCCGGCTGCGCTTCGTGGTGGTCGACGAGTGCCACACCTACCGCGGCGTGTTCGGCTCGCACGCGGCGGCGGTGCTGCGCCGGCTGCGGCGGCTGGCCGACCGCTACGGCGCCGAGCCGGTGTTCGTGCTGGCCTCGGCGACGGTCGCCGAGCCCGCCACCACCGCGCGGCGCCTGACGGGCGTGGAGGTCCACGCCGTCACCGAGGACACCTCCGCCCGCCCCCCCGTGTCGGTGGCGCTGTGGGAGCCGCCCCGGCGCCGGGCGCCCGCCGGGGGGACCGCGGAACCCGGCGGGGAGCGGGCCGAGGGGGGCGAGCAGCGCACCGCCACCGCGGAGACCGCCGACCTGCTCGCGGGCCTGGTCGCGCGGGGCGTGCGGACACTGGCGTTCGTGCGCAGCCGCGCGGGCGCGGAGTCCGTGGCGGCGGGCGCGCGCCGGCGCCTGCTCGAGGACGCCCCGCACCTGGCGACCGCGGTGCTGGCGTACCGCGGCGGCTACCTGCCGGAGGAGCGCCGCGAGCTGGAGGAGGGCCTGCGCTCGGGCCGCGTGCTGGGCATGGCTTCCACGCGCGCCCTGGAGCTGGGCGTGGACGTGGCGGGCCTGGACGCGGTGCTGATCGCCGGCTGGCCCGGCACCCGCGCCTCCTTCCGCCAGCAGCTGGGCCGGGCCGGGCGCCGCGGCCGGCCGGCGCTGGGGGTCTTCGTCCCCCGTGACGACCCGCTGGACACCTACCTGGTCCACCACCCCGAGGCCCTGTTCGGCGTGGACGTGGAGGCGACCGTCCTGGACCCCTCCAACGCGTACGTGCTGGCCCCGCACCTGGCGGCCGCGGCGCAGGAGCTGCCGCTGAGCGAGGCGGACCTGGAGCTGTTCGGCCCGGCGGCCCGCGACGTGCTGGACCTGCTGGTGGCGCGCGGGCTGCTGCGCCGGCGCGCGCGGGGCTGGTTCCGGACGCGCCCCGAGCGGGCGAGCGACCTGACGGACCTGCGCGGCGCCGGCGGCACCGTGCGGGTCGTGGAGTCCGGCACCGGGCGCGTGCTGGGCACCGTGGAGGCGTCCGCCGCGGACTCGGCCGTGCACGCGGGCGCGGTCCACGTGCACCAGGGCCGCAGCTACGTCGTGGACGAGCTGGACCTGACCGGTGGCGTGGCCCTCGTGCACGCGGAGACCCCCGAGCACACCACGCACGCCCGCAGCCGCAGCGAGGTGCGCGTGCTGGCCGTGGACGAGAGCGCCGCGCACGGGCCGCTGACCGTCTGCCGCGGCGTGGTGGAGGCGACCAGCCGGGTGACGGGCTTCCTGCGCCGCCGCGCCGGCACGGGGCAGGTGCTGGGCGAGGAACCGCTGGACCTGCCCGAGCGCCGGTTGCGCACCCGCGCGGTGTGGTGGTCGCTGCGGGACGAGGTGGCCGAGGACGCCGTGGGCGGCGTGCGAGCACGGCTGCCCGGCGCGCTGCACGCCGCCGAGCACGCCGCGATCGGCCTGCTGCCGCTGCTGGCGACGTGCGACCGCTGGGACCTGGGGGGCCTGTCCACGGCCCTCCACCCGGACACCGGCCTGCCGACCGTCTTCGTCCACGACGCGGTGCCCGGCGGCGCGGGGTTCAGCGACCGCGGGCACCAGCGGCTGCGGGAGTGGCTGGGGGCCACCCGCGACGCGGTCGACGCCTGCCGGTGCGCCGCCGGCTGCCCGGCGTGCGTGCAGTCGCCCAAGTGCGGCAACGGCAACGAACCGCTGGACAAGGCCGGGGCGGTCGCCGTGCTGGGCGCCGTCGTGGCGGCCCTGGACGCGGGAGGCGCGCCCGCGTCCTGACCCGCGGCCGCTCACGGCGCCCCCGCCCCGTCCCGGGGAGCCGGGGTCGCGGGTGCTCCCGCGCGGGCCGCCGACCGCGCCGGGGAGCCGGCCAGCAGCGCGGCCAGCGGACCGCCCACCGCCACCCGGGCCTCCACCCGCACCGCGCCGCCGGCCTCGAGGGTGCACCCGCCGAGCGCGCCGTGGGCGCGCAGGACCCGCGCCGCCCGTCCGCACGCGTCCCCGCCGGCGCGGCCGAGCACGACGTCGGCCCCCGCGAGCGCCGCGAGGTCGGCGGCAGCCTGCGCCCGGTGCCGGGCCGTGACGGCCGCGCCCAGGCCCGACACGGCCACGACGAGCGCCAGGGCGAGGGCCACGACGCCCAGCAGCAGGACGCTGCCGCTGCCGTCGTCGCCGCGGCGGCCCCCGCTCACCGGGGAGCCGCGGGCGGCCCGCCGCCCGCGGCCGGGGGGTCCTCGACGGCGGCGGTGGCCGTGGAGCGGACCAGCACCTCACCGCCCAGGGGCCCGGCGAGGCGCTGCACCGAGCGCACCTCGACCTCGACCGTGCCGTCGCCCCGCAGGAGGGCGACGGAGGCGCCCGCGGGGGCCGCGGCCGCGGCGGCGGCGCGGACCACCGCCGCGTCCTCGCCCCGCGCGGCCGCGCGGGCACCGGAGCGGGCGGCGTCCACGCAGCCGACCTGGGCGATCACGACCCGCGCGGCGCCCAGCACGAGGGCGAGCACGAGCAGGACCGCCGGCAGGGCGACGGCGAACTCCGCGACGACGGAGCCGCCCTCGCGCTCGGGGGACCGGAGCCGGGTCCGGTCCCGTGCTCGTGCCCGGGCGGGGGCCCGACCGCGCGGCCGCACCCCGGTCACCCGAGGGCCAGCGCCTGGCGGACGACGCCGAGCAGCAGCCCACGCACCTCGTCGCTGCGCAGGACCGCGATGAGCAGCCCCGCGAAGCCGCACGCCGCGAGCGTGGCCATCGCGTACTCGGCCGTGGCCATCCCCTCGTCGCCGGTGCGGTGCCCGGCCACGGCCACCCGCCCCCGCGCCGCGGCCACCGGCGCCTCGACGACCTCCGGTCCCCGGTCCCGGCGCGGCCGTCCCGCACCCCCGCGCCCCCGCAGCCCGCCCCGCAGCCCGCCCCGCACGCGCTCGTCCACCCGTTCCTCCTCACCGCCGGCACCGGGCCGGCCGTCCCGGACCGGCACCCCGCCGGCCCGGGACCACCCTGGGCCGCCGCCGACCGCGAGGGTCGCCGCCCGGCGGCGGCTGTGGAGACCGGCCCTGGGGCGGCGGGTGTGGACGGCGCGGCGGGTGCGGACCGCGCGGTGCCTCACCCGGTGAGGACGTCGCGGGCGAGGGTCAGCACGACCGGCACCACGCCGAGCAGCAGGAACGACGGCAGGGTGCACAGCCCCAGCGGCAGCACCAGCTGCGACCCCAGGCGCGCGGCGGCCTCGGCCGCGGCGCGCCGGCGCTCGGCGCGGTGCTGGGCCGCCGCCGAGACCAGCAGGGAGGCGGTGGAGGCGCCGGTGCGCGCCGACAGCAGCAGCGGCTCCGCCAGGGGGCGCCACCGGGGGTCGGCCCCCTCCCAGGCCCGCTCGGGGTCGCCGCCCCCGTCCAGCTGCGCGCACACCCGCGCCAGCTCCGCGGGGACCGGGCCCGGCAGGGACTCCACGGCCCGCTGCAGGGCACGGCCCGGTGGCAGCCCCGCCGCCGCCGCGGCGGCGGTGAGCTCCAGCAGTTGCGCCAGGTCCGGCCCGGGCGGCTGCCGGGCCCGCCGGGCGCGGCGGAGCCGCTGCACCCGGCGGGCGAGCGCCCGCACCCGTTCCGGGGAGGGGGGCGGCGCGGCCGCGGGCGCCCCACCGCGCGGCGGCACCGGAGCGGGGCCGGCCCGCACGAGCAGCAGCGCGGTCGCGAGGAGCAGCACGACCGCGGCACCGGCCGCCGGGGCGTTCACGAGCCGCCTGCCGCGGTCGCGGCACGCACCAGGTGCGCGCTCCACCAGCGGCCCCCCAACAGCAGTGCGCCGCCGGTGACGGCGCACGCCCGCCCGGCGCCGGTGCCCAGCAGCGCCTCCCACGGCGGCGCCCCGAGCGCGGCACCCAGGGCGAGGCCGGCCAGCGGCAGCAGGGAGACGGTGCGTGCGCTGACCCGGGCGCCGGCGGTCGCGGCGCGCAGAGCGGCGCGGGTGTCGGCCTCGGCCCGAAGCCCGGCGGCGCACTGCTCCAGGGCCTCGGCGGCCGGTGCACCGGTGCGCTCGACGAGGCGCCACACGGCCCGCACGCCCTGCGGTGCGCCGGGTCCGGGGCCGGTGCGGGCCGCCGCCCCGTCGCCGGCAGCACCGCCCGGCCCCTCCCCGGCGGCGTGCCGCCAGGCCTGCGCGGGGGTCAGGCCCGCGCGCAGCAGCGCCGCGACGCGCTCGGCGAGGCGGGCACCGTCGAGCAGCTCCGCGTCGGGGGGCGGGCGGCGCCGGCGCCCGGTGGGGCGGGCCCGCGCGGGTGCGGCGGTGGGGTGGTCGCGGCGCGGCGGCCGCCGACCGCCGAGCGCGACGGCACCGCCGGCCAGGGCGGCGACCAGGGTGGCGACCACGACGGCGCTGCTCACGCCGCTCCCCTCCCGGCGGGGCCGGTCAGCCCCAGCCGAGCGGCGAGCACCGGCCAGCCCGGCCCGTGCCGCGTGGATCCGCCGTCCTCCAGCTGCAGCGCCGCCACCACCCCGGCCCGCCCCGCCTCGGTGGGCCGCACGAGCGCGACCTCGGCGAGCCCGCGCCGGCCGGCGCGCCGCGCGACGTGCAGGACCGCGTCCACGCCCGCGAGCAGCTGCGCGTCCACGGCCTCGGGCGCCGACCCGGCGGCCGCCGCGAGGGCGTGCAGGCGCGGGACGACGTCGGCCGCGGTGTTGGCGTGCACGGTGCCCGCACCGCCGGCGTGGCCGGTGTTGAGCGCGGCCAGCAGGTCGCGCACCTCCGCACCGCGGCACTCGCCCACCACGAGGCGGTCCGGGCGCATCCGCAGCGCCTGCCGGACCAGGACGTCCAGGCCGACGCCGCCGCGGCCCTCGACGTTGTCGTGGCGGGCCTCCAGCCGCACCACGTGCGGGTGGTCGGGCCGCAGCTCGCCGGAGTCCTCCACCAGCACGACGCGCTCACCGGGGTCCACCTCGCCGAGCAGCGCCTGCAGCAGCGTCGTCTTGCCCGTGCCGGTGCCGCCGCTGACCAGCACGGACAGGCGGGCGTCGACGACGGCGCGCAGCACGGGGAGCCAGCCGTCGGGGACCGCGCCGGCGGCAGCGAGCTGCTCCAGCCGCCAGCGGCGCCGGGCGGGCACGCGCAGGCTGATGCAGGTGCCGTCCGGCGCCAGGGGCGGCAGCACGGCGTGCAGCCGGGTGCCGTCGGCGAGGCGTGCGTCGACGAACGGGCTGGCCTCGTCGAGCCGGCGCCCGGCGCCGGCGGCCAGCCGCACCGCGAGGGCACGCACCCGCTCCTCGCCGCCCACCTCGACGCCTGCGGGCCGCAGGCCGGAGCCGTCGTCGACCCACACGCGCCCACCGCCGTTGACGAGCACGTCGGTGACGCCCTCCAGCGCGAGCAGCGGCTGCAGGGGCCCGGCGCCGGTCACCCGGGCCCGCACGTCGTCGACGAGGCGCAGCAGGGCCGCGGCACCCAGCACGACCCCCTCCGCCCGGGCCGCCTCGGCCACCGCGGCCGGTTCCACCGGTCCCGTCAGCCGGCTGCGCACCCGGTCGGCCAGGTCGCCCCCGGCGGCAGCGCCCGCCGCCCCCGTCACCAGGCCCGCCACCGGGCCCGTCACCACGCCGGTGCGGCGGCCGCCGCCCAGCGGTCCGCGAAGGCCCGCACCGCGCTGCGGCGCCCGGTGGGCAGGCCCTCGCCGCGCTCGAGCGACGCCTCGAGGTCGCGCTCGGCGCGCAGCGACGCGGCCAGCGGCGCCCCCACGACGTCGGCCAGGACCTCCGCGTCCGCACCGGAACCGACGTCGCGCAGGACCAGGCGCACGTCGGGAGCCGCTGCACCGGCCAGCCGGCGGACCTCGTCGACCGTGCAGCAGGCGGCGGCCGCGGCACGGGTGGTCGCCGGGGCGACGACCAGGACCTCGCAGCAGGCGCGCAGGACCTCGGGCCCCAGGTGCTCCAGACGACCGCGCGGCAGGTCGACGACGGTGGTGGTGAACGCGCTGCGCGCGGCCCCCAGGACCGCGGCGAGCGCCTCGGGCGAGGGTCCCGTCCCGGTGCGCCGGTCCCCGGTCAGCAGGTGCAGCCCCTCGTCCAGCCTGACCGTCGAGCGCAGCACGTCGGGCCGCAGCCGCCCCGAGACGCCGGCGAGGTCCCCCCAGCGCAGCCCGGGCACCTGGTCGGCGCCCACGAGCAGGTCCAGGCCGCCGGACAGCGGGTCGGCGTCCAGCAGCAGGACGTCCCCGGCGGCCGCGCAGGCCGTGGCGAGGGCGGCCGCGAGGACGCTGGCACCGCCCCCACCGCTGCCGCCCACCACGCCGACGACGCGGCCGGCGGGGCGGGGACCACCGGCCGCGTCGACCAGCCGGTCCAGCAGCCACGGCTCCGCCTCCGGCAGCAGCGCCGCGTGGTCGGCGTCCACCTCGGCGGCGTGCCGCCACCACTCCGGGCCGACGGGGGCGCACCCGACGAGGACGACCTCGGCGGCGCCGCGGGCCCGGGCGTCGGCGACCCGCTGCGCGGGGGTGCCGGTGCCGACCAGGAGCAGCGGCGGCACGTCACGGGCGCCCGCACCGGGCGGGACCGGCTCGCGCAGGACGCCGCACCCGGCGACGTCGGCCAGGCGCAGGACGGCTGCCGCGAGCGCGTCGTCGGCGCAGAGCAGCGCCGCGCCGGGCCCGGGGGCGTCGCGGGCGGGATCGGCCGGGGTGGTGGCGCGGCGGGGGCGGCGGTCAGCGGGCACGGGGGTCCTCCTGGCGGGTCGCGGTGGTCACGCGTCACCGTGGCCGCGCCGCGCACCCCGCGGACGCCCGGCGGGGCGTCCCTGTGGACGCCGGGCCGGGCGCGCGGAGCTGTGGACGCGCAGGAGGACCGGCGCTTCCGCGCTGGAGGGGAGGGGAAGAGCGACGGCCCCCGCTGGGGGGGAGCGGGGGCCGTCCACGGTCCGGCTCGGGGGGGATGAGCCGGGCCCGCGATGTCGCCCGAAGGCGGACTTCACCATTTCACCTCATCGGAGCCCCGCTGGCAATTCCTCCGGGCCGGCGACTCGGGTCCGTTCCGGCCCCGCGGGGATCAGGGGCGCACGGCCGCCGCGCGCGTGAGGAAGTCCGCGGCCAGCGGAGCGGCCACCGCGCCACCGCTCGACCCGTCGCCGACGAACACGGCGAAGGCGAGCGAGCCCTGGTAGCCGATCGTCCAGGCGTGCGTGGGCAGCGGGTCGCCCGTGCCGTGCTCGGCCGTGCCGGTCTTGGCGTGCACGGGTTCGCCCGGCACGCCGCCCAGCACGGTCGCGGTGCCGGAGGTCACGACCTCGCGCATGAGGACCCCCACCGTGGCCAGGTCCGCGGGGTCGGCGGCCGTGGACGGGTCGGCGGGTGCGGCGGGGGCGGGGTCCAGGACGATCGCCGGCCGGCGCAGCTGCCTCGCGGCCACGGACGCGGCGGCGACCGCCATCGCCAGCGGGCTGACCAGGGTGCGGCCCTGCCCGAAGCTGGCCGCGGCCAGGTCGACCGCGGACTCCGCGGCCGGCACGTCCCCGGCGAAGGCGTCCACACCGGTGGCCCACTCCGCCCCGACGCCGAGCTGGGCGGCGGTGGCGGGCAGCGCACCGTCGTCCAGGCGGGAGCTCAGGCTGGCGAAGGCGGTGTTGCACGACTGGGCGAAGTCGGTGCGGAAGGGCACGTCGCCGAAGGCCTCGCCCTCGAAGTTGCGGAACGAGCGGCCGTCCACGGTGAACGTCGGCGCGCACGTCACCGTCTCCCCCGGGTCCAGGCCGCCGGCCAGCAGCGCGACCGTGGTGACGACCTTGAACGTGGAGCCGGGAGGGAACCGGCCGGACAGCGCCCGGTCGCCCTCGTCGGCCGGGGAGTTCGCCACTGCGAGGACCTCACCGGTGGCGGTGTCGACGGCCACGAGGGCCGAGGGGGAGGTCGTGGCGGCCAGCACGTCGTCGGCGATCAGCTGCAGCGCCTCGTCCAGGCTCGTGCGCACCGGCTCGCCCGCCTCGGGGGGCGCGGAGAACAGCTCCTGCGCCTCCCCCTCGCCGCCGTCGGTGCGCACCAGGACGCCGACGCGGCCGGCGAGCCGCTCGTCGTAGCGGGCCTGCAGCCCGGACAGGCCAGCGACGTCGCCGGCGGCGTAGCGGCCGCCGGACTCCTCGACCTTCTCCGCCGTGACCTGCCCGACGGTGCCGAGCAGGCCGCGCGCGAACGCCCGCGTCGGCGCCAGCGGCAGGGTGGACTCGCGGAACACGGCGCCCGGGACGGGCTGCAGCACGTCGCGCTGCGCGTCGTAGTCGGTTCGGCGCAGAGTGATGACGGCGACGAACGCGTCGGGGTCGGCCTGGCGGATCCGCTCGGCGAGCGCGTCGGCGTCGACGTCCAGCGCCTCGGCCAGCGATGCGGCGGTCGCGGCCGGGTCGCTGGTGCGCGAGGGCTGCACGCCGACCTGCACGACGGGGGTCGCGGTCACGACGGGGGTGCCGTCACGGCCCAGGACGTCGGCGCGCGGGGGCTGGGTGCGCTGCAGCTGGAGGGTGGCGCCCCCGGCGAGCGCGGGGTGGACCAGCTCCGGCGCCCACACCGCCCGCCACCGGTCGTCGTCGCCGCGCCGCAGCCCCAGGGTGGTCGTGTAGGTCATGACGCTGCCGCCGGGGGCACCGTGGGCGGCGAGGTCGAAGGAGATGCCGAGGGCGGCCTCGGCGCTGCCCTCCCCCGCCCGCTCGGTGTCCACCGACGTCACGGTCACGGCGGGCGGGGCGCCGGCCAGCCCGCCGGCCAGGCGCGCGTACTCCGCGGCCAGGTCGGCGGGCAGCTGGCCGGTGGAGGTGAACAGCTCGGGCCGCCACGCCCCGGCGGACCAGTCGCGGGCCACCTCCTCGGCGAGGCGCCGGGCGCCGTCCGCGCCGTCGTCGCGCGTGCGCGCCCAGACGACGGCGCCGCCGGCGGCTGCGACGGTCGCCGCGGCCGCGCCCGCGGCGACCACGGTGCGCCGCCGCGGGCGCCGACCGGGCGGAGGACCGGGCTGGGGGGTGGGCTCGCTGCTCATCGCCTCGATGCTCGCACGCGTCGGCTGGTAGCCTTCTGGGCGTTGGAGGTGTCGCCTAGTCCGGTCTATGGCGCCCGCCTGCTAAGCGGGTTGGGGGCTACAACCCCCTCGCGGGTTCAAATCCCGCCACCTCCGCAGGCCCGAAGGCCCCGTCCGCACCGCGGACGGGGCCTTCGTCGTCCCCGGAGGTGATCACCGCTCGCCGGCGCCCGGGCGGCGCCCGCACGGCTGGAGCTCAGCGGTGGGCCGACGCCCCCGGGAGGCCCTCGACGGCCCTGGAAGGCCGTGGAGGCGTTGCAGCGCAGCCGATTGGTGATCCGGCGCGGAGGCCGCTAAAGTAGTCCACGGCTGCTGCGGCAACGCGGCACCGGCGCCCGTAGCTCAACGGATAGAGCATCTGACTACGGATCAGAAGGTTAGGGGTTCGAGTCCCTTCGGGCGCACCACGGCCGTCAGGCCGCACAGGGCGGGTCTCCTCCGGGAGGCCCGCCCTTCGTCGTCCCCGGGTCCTGCCGGCAGGGTCCGGCACCACCGCTGCACGCGGCGGGCGGTGGGCCTCCTCGAGCGCCCGGCGGTTCCGGGCCCGCGCCGCCCAGCCCCGCCCCTGCGGATCACGACCCCGGGCGCGCGTCCAGCACAGCCCCGGGCCGGGTCCGCCGCGGCGGCGAACGAGGCGCACGCCGCCGGCACCCGCGTTCCCCGCAGGACTTCCCCGCAGGACGTCGCACGGCCCGTCGCACGGCCCGCCGTGCGGGACCGGTCCACCCCCACCCGCGGCGGTGCGGGTGGACCGCCGGGCGGAACCGCCACGGACGTTCCGGGCCATTCTCCGCCGGCGCGCAGAACACCGGAACGATCGCGGAACACCCCGTCGGCATCGCCGGCACCCGGGTGCCGCCGGGGCCGCAGCGGTGGGAGAAGCAGCGGTGGGAGAACCGGCGAAGCGGCGGGCACAGCGGCCCTCCCACCCGCTCCCCGGGTTCACCCGCCCGCACCGTTCCGCGGCCGGGGGGGTTCGGGACGGTGCGGACGGGCCCGGAGATCCCCGGAGCCCATTCCCGTTCACAGCAGCGGCAGTTCCTCAGTACACCTCCGGAACAGGTGCGCACGAACCACGGGAGAACCCACCTGATCGCCCGGAGAATGCCGCCTCGATGCGCGAACTCCAGAAGAACTGTGGTTTCATGGTGTTCAGCATCAATCAACCCACCTCCTCCCGGGAGTCCAGCATGGCAAGCCACGACGTCGCACTGAAGGTGGCCACCGAACTGCCGGTCGGTGCCGTCGACCTCGAGATCCCCGTCAAGCGGAACGGCCGCAAGATCGGCACGTTCACCGTGAACGCGAACGGCGTCTCCTGGAACCCCTCGACCTCCAAGGCCCCCACGTCGGTGACGTGGGAGGAGCTGCCGGCCGCGCTGTCGGGGGCCGCCGCCCCCGCCGCCGCACCTGCCGCCCCGGCGAAGAAGGCCGCGCCCGCCGCGAAGAAGACGACGGCGAAGAAGGCCACCTCGAAGAAGGCGGCCGCCGCCCCGGCTCCTGCCGCCGAGCCCGAGGCCGCGCCCGAGGCCGCACCGGCCGAAACCGCCCCCGAGGCGACCGAGGCCCCCGCGCCCGCCAAGCGCGCGTCCGGCCGCAAGTCCGCCGCGAAGTCCGCGCCGGCCGCGAAGAAGTCCGCGCCCGCGGCCAAGAAGTCGGCTGCGGCCGCCTCCACCTCCGGCGCGGTCGACGCGCGCGCCGTGCGCCAGTGGGCCGCCGAGAACGGCATCACGGTCGCCCCGCGCGGTCCGATCTCCTCGAGCATCATCGACCAGTTCCGCGCCGCCACCTCCTGAGCAGCGCGCACGCTGAACGCCACAGGGGCGGGATCCTCCAGGATCCCGCCCCTGTGGCGTTCCCCACCGCGTGGCGGTGGGGAGGGGTCAGCGGCCGGCCGCCCGGCGGGCCAGCCGCACCAGCGCCCGGCCCACCCGGCTCCCCCGGCGACGGCGGGAGCGAACCGCGGCGGCGGAAGGGGCCGCGGGGCGGCCGAAGATGACCTCGCACAGGTCGCGGTACTTCTCGTCGGGGTCCGGCACCCAGTCGATGCGCCGCATCGCCTGGTCCTGGCCCGCCGACTCCAGCACGAACTGCCCGTACCCGAGCAGGCGACCGGGCACCGACTGGTTGTAGCTCATGTCGGTCACCTTGCTCAGCGGCATCATGGCGGTGCGGCGGTTGACCACTCCGCGGGTCAGCAGCAGGCGCTTGTCGGTGGCGATGAACCAGCCGTTGCGCCACAGCAGCAGGTGCCACACCGCGCGCGCCAGAAGCACCACCCAGGCCAGGAACAGCACGTCGCGCAGCAGCGGCGGGTCCAGCGGCAGCCGGGACCCGAGCCACAGGACGGCCGCGAAGCCCGCGACGACCCCGGCGACGGTCCCCACCAGCTGGGCCCAGTGCCGCTGGGCCGTCACGTGGGTCCGCTCGCCCGCCAGCAGTCGCCGCTTCACCCAGCGGGGCAGCATCGCCCGGCCGGGATCGGCCTCGTCCGCGGCGGCGAGCTCGGCGCGCGAGGAACCGGTGGTGGACGCCCCCCGCACGCCGGCGCTCCGCCCGCTCAGCTCAGCAGGCCGTCGAAGAACGCGGTGATGCTGTTCACGAGGGTGCCGAGCGATTCCCCGACACCGCGCACGAATGCCGCCGCCGACTCCGGCGAGCGGTAGACGGCGTACAGAGCGAACACCACCAGGATCCAGCCCAGAACTCGGCGCCACTTCATGCCCAGCCCCTCCCCGCGTTCCCCGAACGCCGCTCGTCGTCACCAGAAGTCAGGAAATCAGCACGATCAGGCGTCATCCTGCCGGAAAGTCGACACGGGCTCGACCACCCGCGCCGACGGATCAGCACCGTTCCGGGCGCCGGCGGACCTCAGACGACGCCGTAGAGGCGGTCGCCCGCGTCGCCCAGTCCGGGGACGATGTACCCGTGCTCGTTCAGCCGTTCGTCGACGGCGGCGGTGACCACGCTCACGTGGGCGTGCTCGTCGAACGCGGAGCGCACGACCTCCAGGCCCTCGGGGGCCGCGAGCAGGCAGATGGCGGTGACGTCCACCGCTCCGCGTTCGAGCAGGTAGTTGACGGCCGCGACGAGGGTGCCGCCCGTGGCCAGCATGGGGTCCAGGACGTAGCACTGCCGGCCCGACAGGTCGTCGGGCAGCCGGTTGGCGTAGGTGGTGGCCTGGAGGGTCGCCTCGTCGCGCAGCAGCCCGAGGAAACCGACCTCGGCGGTGGGCAGCAGCCGCACCATGCCGTCGAGCATGCCGAGGCCGGCGCGCAGGATCGGCACGACGATCGGCTTGGGCGAGGACAGCCGCACGCCCGTGGTGGGGGCGACGGGGGTGGTCACGGGGTGGGGCTCGACGCGCACGTCGCGGGTGGCCTCGTAGGCCAGCAGCGTGACGAGTTCGTCGGCGAGGCGGCGGAAGGTCGGCGAGTCGGTGCTCGCGTCCCGCAGCGCGGTGAGTTTGTGGGCGACGAGGGGGTGCTCGATGACGGAGAGGCGCACGGGGGCCCAACCTAGCCGCCCCGTCGGTGCTGGCGGCATCGGCGAGCGTGCTGCCACCATGGTCGCGTGGCGTACTTCACCGCGGTCCTGACCCCCGACGGCGACGGCTGGCGTTCCGTCGACGTCGATCTGGAAGCCGGTTCCCCCGAGGAGCTGGGCGACGTGCTGCGCGGCGCCGTGGGCGACGACGCCGTGGTCCTGGCCGTCCTGGAGCGCGAGGACGAGTGGTTCGCGCTGGTGCGCACCGACGGGGACGACACGCGGGTGTTCGTCTCCGACGCGGTCGCCGCGGCCGACAGCTCCTACGCCGAGCTGTTCGCCGAGCTGCCCCCGGCGACGCAGGTGCCGGCGCCCGGTGCGGGCGACGCGGACGGTGGCGGCGGGGACGCCGGCACCGTCCCGGAGGGGGCCGACGCCGCACCTGCCGCCGCGGTCGCCGCGCCGGCCGTCGCCGAGGCCGTGTGGGCCGGTGACCCCGACCTCCTCGCCGACCTGGGCTGCCCGCCGGCGGTGCTGGTCCGGCTGGCGCTGGCCGGGACGGACCCGTCGGCGGCGACCGTGGAGGTCGGGGAGCTGCTCGGGTTCGCCGACGTCCTGGAGTCGCTGCGCTGAGGGGCCTGGCGCACCCGCCGGAGTGGCCGGAGTGGATGCGGCTGGCGCTGCGGGAGGCGCGGGCGTGCCGTGACACCGGGGACGTGCCGGTGGGGGCGGTCGTGGTGGACGCCGACGGCACCGTGCTGGGCGCGGGGCGCAACGAGCGCGAAGCCGCGGGCGACCCGACCGCGCACGCCGAGGTGCTGGCCCTGCGGGCGGCGGCCCGCGCGCGCGGCCGGTGGAGGTTGTCCGGCTGCACGCTGGTGGTGACGCTGGAACCGTGCGTGATGTGCGCCGGCGCGCTCGTGCTGGCGCGCGTGGACCGGCTGGTGCTGGGGGCGTGGGACCCGCGGTTCGGTGCCGCGGGCTCCCTGCGCGACGTGGTCCGCGACCGCCGGCTCAACCACGTGGTGGAGGTGGCCGGCGGTGTGCTGGAGGCGGAGTGCTCGGCGCTGCTGGACGGCTTCTTCGCGGATCGCCGCGGGTGAGCACCACCGCGCCGCCCGCCCCGGCGGGGTCGTCCACCCCGGCGGGAGGGTTGCCGGGCAGCGTGTATCGTTGGCGTCGGTGGTGTGTCCGAGCGGCCTAAGGAGCACGCCTCGAAAGCGTGTGAGGGGGCAACTCCTCCGTGGGTTCAAATCCCACCGCCACCGCTCGCACGACGAGGGCCCCCGGTTCCGCGGAACCGGGGGCCCTCGTCGTTCCCGGGAAGCCCCCGGCGGCTCAGCCGGGCGGGTCGGGCTGGCGCAGCGGGTGCGGCGGTGCGGGCGGTGCCAGGGCGTCCTCGGGCAGCAGCTGCTGGTAGCCGTCGCCGAGGGTGAGTTCCACGGGCGTGGCCGCGGGGTCCTCGACGAGCTGGGCCTCCGGGACGCGAGCGCCGACGGCACGCGCCTGCGCCAGCAGCTCGGGCGCGTACCGCACCACCGCGGTGACGGGTCCGGCGGCCACGGGGGCGTTGCCGATGTCGGGCACGGTGAAGCCGCGGCCCCGCAGCTGGTCGGCGACCCCGGCCGCCAGGCCGGTGCGGGTGGTGCCGTTGAGCACCTCCACCGGCACCTCGGCGGGCGCGGGCAGCGGCTGCTCCGCCGGTGGGGCGCAGGTCGGGCTCGCCGGCGCCGCGACGGGGTCGGCGCCAGGCTGCCAGCGCCCGGTCCACACCAGGGCCGCGGCGCCGCCGACCGCCAGGACCAGCACGACCACGACGGCGAAGACGATCCGCTGCCGGCGACGGCGGCGCACGCGCCGCCGCTGCAGGCGCTCGTACGAGGCTTCGTCGAGGTCGTCCCCGGCACCGGCCAGGACCCCGCCGTCGGGTTCGAGACCGTCGTCGGGCCGGGCGCCTGCGCGCTCGTCGTCCACGGGACCTCCCTCAGTCCGAGAGCGTGAGCACGCGCGCGTGCAGCACCTGGCGCTGGTGCAGCGCGGCGCGCACGGCGCGGTGCAGGCCGTCCTCCAGGTACAGGCGACCGCGCCAGGCGACGACGTGGGCGAACAGGTCGCCGTAGAAGGTGGAGTCCTCGGCCAGCAGGGCGTCCAGGTCGAGGGTGCGCCGGGTGGTCGTCAGCTCGTCCAGGCGCACCTGCCGCGGGGGGACCGCGGACCACTGGCCGGGCGTCTCGTACCCGTGACGCGGGTAGGGCCGCTCCGCACCGACCGCCTGGAAGATCACGGTGAGTGATTCTAGGCGTCCCTGAGCGCCGGTGCGGGGAGGGACGCGCGAGGCGTGCCCGGGGAGCGGTCACGACGAGGGGCCCGGGACCGCCGCAGCGGTCCCGGGCCCCTCGGCCGGCGGAGGATGCGGGATTTGAACCCGCGAGGGCGTTAACCCAACACGCTTTCCAAGCGTGCGCCATAGGCCACTAGGCGAATCCTCCAGTGCCCCCAGCGTAGCGCGCCCCGAGGGGTGCCCTCGACCCGAGGGGGTGCGGCCCCCGCGGTTGGACCGCACCCCCGCCCGCCCCGTACAGTGGAGGCAGACCCCTCGCGTGGCGTCATCCAGCTGAACCCCCCCAGGGCCGGAAGGCAGCAAGGGTAGGCGGGCTCTGGCGGGTGCGCGGGGGGTCCCTTCGTGCCCGGCGGGGCTGTCGGCGGGGAGGGTTAGCCTCGGGGTCGTGACGAGCGCCCTGTACCGCCGCTACCGGCCCGAGAGCTTCGCGGAGGTCATCGGCCAGGAGCACGTCACCGTGCCGCTGTCGCAGGCCATCGCCAAGGGCCGCGTCACCCACGCGTACCTCTTCTCCGGTCCGCGCGGCTGCGGCAAGACGACCAGCGCGCGCATCCTGGCCCGCTGCCTGAACTGCGCGCAGGGCCCCACGCCCACGCCCTGCGGGACGTGCGACTCCTGCGTCGACCTGGCCAACGGCGGCGGCGGCAGCGTCGACGTGGTGGAGATCGACGCCGCCAGCCACGGCGGTGTCGACGACGCCCGCGACCTGCGCGAGCGGGTGTCGTTCGCGCCGGCGCGCGACCGCTTCAAGGTCTACATCATCGACGAGGCCCACATGGTCAGCCCGCAGGGCTTCAACGCCCTGCTGAAGACCGTGGAGGAGCCGCCGCCGCACGTGAAGTTCGTGTTCGCGACGACCGAGCCGGACAAGGTCCTCACCACGATCCGCTCGCGCACCCACCACTACCCGTTCCGCCTGGTGCCGCCGGCCCGGCTGAGCACCTACCTGGGCGAGCTCGCCGAGCGCGAGGGCGTGGGCATCGGCAAGGGCGTCCTGCCGCTGGTGGTGCGCGCCGGCGGCGGCTCGGTGCGCGACTCGCTGTCGGTGCTGGACCAGCTCATCGCCGGCGCCGGGGACGAGGGCGTCACCTACGACGTGGCCGTCTCGCTGCTGGGCTACACCCACGCCTCCCTGCTGGACGACGTGGTCGAGGCCGTCGCGGCGGGCGACGGCGCGACGGTCTTCCGCGCGGTGGAGCGGGTGGTGGAGTCGGGGCAGGAGCCGCGCCGCTTCGCCGACGACCTGCTGCAGCGGCTGCGCGACCTCGTCGTCGTCGCCGCCGTGGGCGAGGGTGCGGCCGACGCGCTGGCGGTGCCGGAGGACGCGCTGGAGCGGTTGCGCGCGCAGGCCGCGCACCTGGGGCGCGCGGAGCTGTCCCGGGCGGCCGACGTGGTCGCCGCGGGGCTGGAGCAGATGACGGGGGCGACCTCCCCGCGCCTGCAGCTGGAACTGCTGTGCGCGCGCCTGCTCCTGCCGGGGGCGGACGCCGACGGCGGCCTGGGTCCGCGCCTGGAGCGGCTGGAGCGCCGGCTGGCGGCGGGCGTCCCGGTCCCCGCAGCACCGGTGGCGGCTCCCGCGGCGGAACCCCCCGTCCCGCGCCCGGTCCAGGACGTCCCGGCTGCGGGGCCCGGGAGCGGCCCCGCGGCGGAGCCGGCCGCGAGCCCGGTGGCGGAGCGAGCGGCGGGACCAGCCGCGCCGGAGGTGCCCGCCACCTCGGACGACGGCTGGCCGGTCGCCCGCACCCCGGGCTCCCCCGCGCCCGCCACCGGGGCCACCGACGCCCCGGGGCGGCCCGGCCCCACCCCGGCGGACTCCCCGGCCCCGGCCGCCGCGGCCCCCGCACCCGCCGACGGCGCGTCGGAGGCCGAGGCGGTGCGGCGGCTGTGGACGGACGTGCTCGGCGCGCTGTTCCGGCTCAAGCGGACGACGTGGTCGCTGGTCGCGGAGAACGCCACGGTGCAGGACTGCCGCGGCGGAGTGCTGACCCTGCAGTTCAAGACCCCCGGCCTGGCCGCGACGTTCGGGCGCGGCAGCCACGCCGGGTTCGTCGCCGAGGCGCTGCTGGACGTCACCGGCATCGAGGCGAGCGTGCAGGCCGCCGGCGCCGAGGGCGCCGCCGCCCGAGGCGGCCGCGGCGCGGCTCCCCGCCGCGCGCGACCCGCCGGCGGGGGTGCGGGCGGCGGGGGTGCGGGCGGCGGGGGTGCGGGCGGCGGTGGCGGGGGCTGGGGATCGGGAGCCCAGCCCCCGGCACCCGCCGCCTCCCGGCGGGTGCAGCAGCCCGCCGGGTCGCCGCCGCCGGTGACGGCCGGGCCCGACGACGACGTGCCGCCGCCGGAGGCGCCCATCGACGATCCCGGCGAGGAGCACCTGTCGGCCCCGCGCCGCCCGCGCCCCGCCCAGCGGGCCCCGCACGAGCCGTCGCACCAGCCGTCGCAGCACCAGCGGGCAGCCCCGCAGCAGGCGCCGTGGCCGGATCCCGCGGCACCGGCGGAGGAGGACGTGCCCAGCCGCGACGACGAGGACGCCGAGGACTCCCAGCTCGTGGGCGCGGCCGTCGTGGAGCAGCTGCTGGGGGGCAAGGTCATCTCCACCGACGAGGGGCGCTGAGGCGGCGGCCGGTGTCGTCGGCGGCACGTAGGCTCGCCGCGTGTACGAAGGAGTCGTCCAGGACCTGATCGACGAGCTCGGACGGCTGCCCGGCGTCGGCCCCAAGAGCGCGCAGCGCATCGCGTTCCACCTGCTGTCCGCCGACGCCGCCGACGTGCGCCGCCTCGCCGAGGTCCTCACCGAGGTCAAGAGCAGGGTCCGGTTCTGCGAGGTGTGCGGCAACGTCTCGCAGGAGCAGCTGTGCCGGGTGTGCCGCGACCCCCGCCGCGACCCGAGCGTCATCTGCGTGGTGGAGGAGTCCAAGGACGTCGTCGCCATCGAGCGCACCCGCGAGTTCCGCGGCCGCTACCACGTGCTGGGCGGGGCGATCAGCCCCATGGAGGGCGTGGGCCCGGACGACCTGCGGATGCGCGAGCTGCTGGCGCGGCTGAGCTCCGGGGAGGTCACCGAGACGATCATCGCGACCGACCCGAACCTGGAGGGCGAGGCCACCGCCACGTACCTGGCCCGGCTGCTGCGGCCGATGGGCCTAAAGGTGACGCGCCTGGCCTCGGGGTTGCCCGTGGGCGGCGACCTGGAGTACGCCGACGAGGTGACGCTCGGACGGGCGTTCGCCGGACGGAGGTCCCTGGATGGCTGACGAGACGTTCGAGACGACCGGCGCGGAGGCCGCCGAGGCCGTGGAGCTGGGGCAGCTGGCGGCGGCGACGGCCGTCGAGGCGCGCGACTACCTCGACGCCGTGACCGAGGTGGCCAGCGGTCAGCTGGGTTCGACCGCCCTGTCGGTGCTGCTGCTGGCCGTCAGCCAGCTGCAGGTGACCGGTGCCCGGCTGGGCGCCGTGGCCGACGTCGTCCCGGCGCGCCGCTTCGAGCCGGACGCGGGCCCGGACCCGGACGTGGACCCGGTGCGCGCGGGCCTGGCCAACGTCCTGGAGGGCGTGGACGACTACGCCGACGTGGTGGACCCGCTGACGAACGCGGAGCTGGTGCGCGGGGCGCTGTCGGACGACCTGGCCTCCGTGGCGGCGGACCTCGTGCACGGGGTCCGGCACTTCGAGCGCGGCGAGGTCACGGAGGCGCTGTGGTGGTGGCAGTTCTCGTACCTGTCCTCCTGGGGGGTGCGGGCCACCTCGGCCCTGCGGGTGCTGCAGTCGCTGCTGGCCCACCTGCGCCTGGACGTGGACGCCGAGACGGTCTCGGACGCCGAGTTCGACGCCCTGCACCCCTGAGGCTGAGCAGAACGCCCACCCGGGCCCGGTGCGGGTGGGCGCTCTGCCCGTCCCGCGAGGCCGGGGCCGGGCACGGCCGGGAGCACCGGTGCCGCTTCCGTAGAATCGCCCGTCGTGGCTCTCGTGGTGCAGAAGTACGGCGGTTCGTCGGTCGCTGACGCCGACGGGATCAAGCGCGTCGCCAAGCGGATCGCGGCGACCAAGCGCGCCGGCCACGAGGTCGTCGTGGTGGTCTCGGCGATGGGCGACACCACCGACGAGCTGATCGACCTCGCCGAGCAGGTCACCCCGATGCCGCCGGCGCGCGAGCTGGACATGCTGCTCACCTCGGGCGAGCGCATCTCCATGGCGGTGCTGGCGATGGCCATCAGCAACCTCGGGCTCGAGGCGCGCTCCTTCACCGGGTCGCAGGCGGGCGTCATCACCGACTCCTCGCACGGGCGGGCGCGCATCATCGACGTCACGCCGGGGCGCATCCGCACCGCCCTGGACGAGGGCGCCATCGCCATCGTCGCCGGCTTCCAGGGCGTCAGCCAGGACACCAAGGACATCACCACCCTGGGCCGCGGCGGCTCGGACACCACGGCCGTCGCGCTGGCCGCGGCCCTGGGCGCCGACGTCTGCGAGATCTACACCGACGTGGACGGCGTGTTCACCGCCGACCCGCGCATCGTGCCCAGCGCCCGCAAGATCAGCCGCATCGCCAGCGAGGAGATGCTGGAGATGGCGGCGTCGGGGGCGAAGATCCTCATGCTGCGCTGCGTGGAGTACGCGCGGAACTACGACCTGCCCATCCACGTGCGCAGCTCCTTCAGCGCGCACGAGGGCACCTGGGTGACGGACTCCCCCGTCCCCGCCGGCCTCAGCTCCCACGCCGTGGAGGAAACCGTGGAACAGCCGATCATCTCCGGCGTCGCGCACGACCGCAGCGAGGCGAAGATCACCGTGGTGGGGGTGCCGAACACCCCGGGCACGGCCGCCGCCATCTTCAAGGCGGTCGCCGAGGCGGAGATCAACATCGACATGATCGTCCAGAACAACTCCGTAGGCGCCTCCAACCGCACCGACATCTCCTTCACCCTGCCGAAGTCGGAGGGCCAGACGGCGGCGGTGGCGCTGGACAAGGTGAAGTCGACGGTCGGCTTCGAGCGCCTGGAGTTCGACGACCAGATCGGCAAGGTGTCGCTGATCGGCGTGGGGATGCGCTCGCACCCGGGCGTGTCCGCGACGTTCTTCGACGCCCTCGGCGCGCAGGGCATCAACATGGAGATGATCTCCACCTCGGAGATCCGCATCTCGGTCGTCACCCGCGCCGAGCAGCTCGACGACGCGGTGCGCGCCGTGCACACCGCGTTCGGCCTGGACGCCGAAGCAGAAGCCGTGGTCTACGGAGGTACCGGACGATGAGCCGCAAGCCCACCCTCGCCGTCGTCGGCGCCACCGGCGCCGTCGGCTCCGTGATGCTCGGGATCCTGTCCGAGCGCCCCGACGTGTGGGGGGAGATCCGCCTGGTGGCCTCGGCCCGTTCCGCCGGCAAGGTGCTGCGGGTGCGCGGCGAGGACGTCGTCGTGCGTGAGCTGACGCCGGAGGTCTTCGACGGCGTGGACGTCGCCATGTTCGACGTCCCGGACGAGGTCTCGGCGCAGTGGGCGCCGGTCGCGGCGCAGCGCGGCGCGGTCGCGGTGGACAACTCCGGGGCGTTCCGGATGGACCCGGACGTGCCGCTCGTGGTGCCCGAGGTCAACGGCGCGGCCGCCCGCAACCGCCCGCGCGGCATCATCGCCAACCCGAACTGCACGACGCTGACGATGATGGACGCCCTCGGCGCCCTGCACGAGAAGTGGCAGCTCACCGAACTGGTCGTGGCCAGCTACCAGGCCGCCTCCGGCGCCGGCCAGCCCGGCGTGGACCGGCTCTACGACGAGCTGGAGGTCGTGGCCGGCCAGCGCACGCTGGGGCAGCGGGCGGGCGACACCGCCGCCGCGATCGAGGCGAAGCTCGGCGCGGACTCCCCGTTCCAGGAGAACCTCGTCCTGAACGTCATCCCCGTCGCGGGGTCGCTGAAGGCGGACGGCTGGACCAGCGAGGAGCTGAAGGTCCGCAACGAGTCCCGCAAGATCCTCGGCATCCCGGACCTGAAGGTGTCGGCCACCTGCGTGCGGGTGCCGGTGCTGACGACGCACTCCCTGGCGGTGCACGCCACCTTCGCGCAGGACGTCTCCGTCGAGGAGGCGACCGCGGCGCTGGAGGCGGCGCCCAGCGTGGAGGTGCGCGACGACCTGGCGAACGGCGTGTTCCCGACCCCGGCCACGACGGTGGGCGGCGACCCGACGGTGGTGGGCCGCATCCGGCAGGCGCTGGACTTCCCGAACACCCTCGACCTGTTCGTGTGCGGCGACAACCTGCGCAAGGGTGCCGCGCTGAACACCGCGCAGATCGCCGAGCTGGTGGCGGCCGAGCTGACCGCCTGACGGCTCCCCGCGCGCGACGGCCCACCGCCCCCACCGGGGCGGTGGCGTCCTGGCCGGGGCGCGAGGGCGCGAAGCGCGCCTCGAACAACCGCACCAGCGCCCGGGTCAGCCCCACCTCGGCGAGCAGGCAGCCGGCGACGTACTCCACGGAGTACGACAGC